>CATGXW010000175.1 GCA_949542085.1 uncultured Alphaproteobacteria bacterium | reverse complement strand
CAAACCTCAAAGGACGCGTCCGTACTCAAATCATCATTCGGCGCTTCCAAAAACAAAATTTTACCATCCGGAGTTTCTGCGTTTGAAGCGCTGAGCTGCAACATCGTCTTGCCCTTAACGTCTCCGCTGACCGTAACGACATCCGATTTCAAACCGGTCGGATCCACATCCAAAGCCAAAACAGAATTTGCTCCGGCCACATAATCACCATCAATCGTCAAAACATTCATGGAATGTCCGGCAAGGCTCAATAACCCATAGTTGGTCAAAGAACCGGTAATCGTATAATCCATCGTCCGGCCGGAACCTTCCAAAGAGCTTCCGCTGTTAATGATAACACCATTATCCGTTCCGGCTGTCACTAAAGAACCGAAAAATTTCATGTTAGATGAAGTAGCGGCAGTTCCGATATTAACCTTATTCCATTCTTCAACCTTAACGGCACCGTCTTCAGATGAAATTTCATCATTCACATTTGCAAAAACCAACGTCGAATCAGGAGAAGACGTAAACGTCATTTTCTGCCCGTTTTCCAAGAGCGGAACACCGTTCACCACTGTCAGGGAGTCCAATTTCGTATTATCTTGCAACGAAAGATTCTTTGATAATGTGGCACCGGAATAAACAACAACATCTCCGGTAAGATTATAAGCGGCATCGCCTGCCTGTATGTCTAAACCTGATCCGTTAAACAGTACCAGATTATTAACGATCGCCCCGTCATTAACACGTAATTTACCGCCGCGAATATATGTGTCGCCGGAAACAAACTGGTTTGAAACAACCGTCACCCCGTCATTCTGATTAAACGTTCCGGCAAAATTCATTTCTTTGTTAAACGTCACCATTCCCGCACCAAGTTTATTCAGATATCCGGTTCCGACAATCACGGCATCCACTTCTGAAGCCGTTTGCGGATTGAAGTTAACATCCATACCGTTAACTGTAATCGTTGACGCATTCAAAATATTACCGTTCATATTAACTGTTCCATCACCATTACCGCTGATGGTTATCTGATAACCGTTGGTTCCGTCTATCCCGCCGTTAAATTGGAAGATACCACCGTCCAAAGCGTTAATGGCTAATGTTTTACCGGTACCGGCCATATAAATGTCGTTCTTGGTTACCGTTGATGTTCCGTTAACATTCTCAACAACAGTGTTGTCCGCAAAAATAGAATTTGCACCACTAGCATCGATGGTCAAGTTCCCTTCCGTATAAACAGCGCCGCCGTGAGCATTAACAGTTCCTGTTTGGGTCGTTGCCTCAACACTATTATCGGTAAAAGATGTGTTTTTGAGATTCAAATCCTGCGTCGAACTGATAGCGCCGCCATTCGCCGTAATTGAACCGCTATCGGTTTGCGCAATAACATGATTGTCATTAAACAAAGAATCTGTAATCAATCCTAGCCTTGTTTGAGAATAAATTGCCCCACCGCGAGCAACAGCCTCTCCTGACGTTGCCGTTGCCGACGCCTTATTGGAATAAAAATTGGCATAAAGAGTATCAATCCCGTTTCCGCCTTTGTTTTCGCCATAAATCGCACCACCCAAAGCTTGAGCTTGCCCTCCGGTTGTTTCACCGAGAGCGCTGTTACCAAAGAAATAACCGGACAAAGAAGAGATTGACTTTTCAAAGCTAATAGCACCGCCACGGGCATAAACCTGCCCGCCGCCCTTTGCAGAAGCAACGTTGTCCAGAGCATTAACAAGAACGGTTCCCATTGTTTCTTCATTGGAAAAAGCACCGCCATTAGCCCAGACCAAAGAACTCCCTGTTCCTGTTGCAACAGCGCTGTTCCCCGTGAAAGAAGCATAAAAATTATCTACTTGACCGACATTGGAAAAAGCACCACCTGCAACATTCGCTCCTAATGATGAGGTTGCTGACGCCTTATTATTCGAAAACGCAACCCAGCCACTTGAAGAACCGATTGCCCCGATATGTCCCGTATTCCGAATCACACCACCCCAAGCCTGAGCAATAATATTATCTCCGGTGACGTTCACTTCATTTCCGGAAAAAGATCCGCTAATCGCTCCGATTGTTCCCTGATTCATCAATACGGAACCCTCAAAGAAAACCGAGTTTGCAGAACCGTTTCCACTAATGTCAGCCTGCAAAATATTTCGTTCAAAAGTACCGTCGATATTTCCGATTGTTCCAGAATTTTTAATCACACCGCCGGAAAATCGATGCTGTGCGTCTTGAGAAGATGTCTTACTGACGGTATTATCCGAAAAATTGGCAGAAATATCACCCAACGAAACATTTTCTCCGACTTGAATAATTGCCCCGCCTTCTGTAAGAGAATCCAATCCGTCCGCGGCCATCTGAAAATTTTTAAATGTTATGCTGACAATAGAAAGCGGATCTCCAGTACCGCTATTGGACACCAAGTCAAAAACGCGTTGATATTCTCCGCTGACACCGCCATCAACACCGGTAATGTTAAAACCGCCGCCATTAACAACATAGCCGCCGTTCGGAGCGGAAGTTATCGGTTTATCGGCATCGACAACAATATCTTGAGTCAATGTAACACTGTCCGGAGTCTGAAGAGCTGCTTCCAAAGCATCCCAATCCCCGACATCAGCGGCACCGGCAATATTTGCACCAAGAACAAAATTGCTGACCACACTGAGAAAAGCGACTTTCCTGTACATTTTAACCTCAATTGTCCATAAATGCTTCATTTAAAGAAACCTACTTTGGTTAAAACATCAAAAAATTAATAATTTCTTACCCAAAAACCCAAGGTTTCCGACGATTCGCCGGAAACATAGACTCAGATTCGATTACAACAAAAAAATTTTTTTATCACGTTTCTCCGAATCGCATCCAAAATAAATTATTGCCAAACCTCCTAT
>CATGXW010000174.1 GCA_949542085.1 uncultured Alphaproteobacteria bacterium | reverse complement strand
GACAGCTTAGATTTCTGACTCTGCCTCTTAGGCATGTGGCCCAAGGATAGTTCTATCCTTCTCTGTCTGACTTTCTCCCAGCACATGAATGATGAACTTCTGCGGTTGTACTTTGATTTTTTATTTTACCTTTTCAATTTTTATTTTTGAAATTTCATTTTCTATTTTCTGATTTTTACTTTTTGAATTTTATTTTCACTTAAATAATCTTTAACATTTTCATAAACCTGTCCGGCCGCCACATTTTTAGCATTGGAGAAATTGCGACCGGGGATAACCTCGGTATTGATGACATTATCCGATGAAGGAATGCTTAAGGGGGTTAAAACAGTAACACCTTTTTGGTGCAAGCGTTCAACAAATTGCCGTGGCTGCAAATACATCAGTTCCGGCTTAACCGGACGATAGGCGTCAATCTCCGTTTTATTTTGCAGACTTAGCGCTTCCAGTCTGGCCTGATAATAATCGGCAATACTCTCCGCTTTTGAAGCGGCGGCTTCTTCAATATTTTTACCGGCTATCACATAGGCCGACGGCATGTAATCAAACAACGACGGTAAATTTTCTTCATAAAAAAACGGCAGCCAGTTTTCCATACCAAGGTATTTTTTGCCGTTAGACACAGCCTCGTAAATCTCATCTTCATTAAAGGCGGAACCAAAAGCCTCGCGATATTTGGCGCGAAAATTCTTTATGGTATTAGCATCGAGCATAACCTCGTTCATAACTTTGAAGTTATAAGACTTGGTTTCACCGGTAGTACGCTGGCTCATCGCGTCAAACGTACGGATGCGCTCCACCTCGTCATCAAATAAATCTATGCGTAACGGTTCTGACGTTCCCACTGGAAAGATGTCGATAATATCGCCACGAACGGCGTATTCTCCGGGCTCGATAACCTGCTCGACCCGATTGTAGCCGTTTGTGGAAACATAATGCAAAAAATCGTTGAAATTTAATTTTCCGCCTACCCGAACTTCACGAGACGAATTGAGAAAAATTTTCATCGGCGGTAATTTTTGCAAGACGGCACCAACGCTGGCAATAACCACCCGCGGATGTTTGGGCGTCGGATTTAGCACCAGTTCGGAAAGGACATCTATGCGCTGAGCGATAATGTTAACATTGGGCGAAACCCGATCATACGGCACCGTGTCCCACGCAGGAAAACTTAAAACTTTCAACTTGGGATTCAGAAATGACAGTACCTCGGAACAACGCTGCAATTCCACCCCGTCACTCACCACATATAGAATATCTTTTTTAGAGTTGCGGGCAAACTTATCCAAAAGGAATGCGTCATAGCCTTCCGGAACAGAAGAAACGGTATAATTCCGCAATGTTTCCAAATCATACTGCATGTGCTTTTTATACACTCAAATCCAAAGGCTTGTAAAGAATAAAGTTTGTTAACATCCGCATTTAAATTTCACTTTTCATTTGCGTCAATCCATATTATTTTGAGGATAGTTTTTGACAAGAGAAGACGTTATGCGACCGGAAATTTTACATCCTGTTTTTATGGGGCTAGACACAATAAAAGGCGTGGGCGAACGCAGCCGAAAGTTGTTGTCTAATCTTGTCGGCGATAAAATTATTGATTTGTTGTGGCATCTACCGTCAAATCTCATTGATCGCCGAGCTTCTCCCCCTCTACGAGAAGCCGTTTCCGGAAAAATATACACTCTGAAAGTGCGTGTTATTGACCATATGCCCCCAAAAACAAAAAAACATCCTTATCGAGTGGTGGTGGAAGAAATCCATCCGCAGATAATCGTCCCCGAACAGTTGACACTGGTCTTTTTTAAAGTTTACGCAGATTCAATCCATAAAAACCTTCCCATCGGCGCGGAACGTGTCATCAGCGGAAAACTGGACAACTTCAATGGCGGATGGCAGATGTCCCACCCTGACTTTATTGCAAAATCAGAAGACTTTGAAAAGTTGAAAACAGTGGAACCCGTTTATCCTCTGACGGCGGGTATTACCAATAAAATGATTTGCAAGTGGATGCCGTCAGCTCTCGCCAGATTGCCGCATTTTCCGGAGTGGATCGATCACCATCTGCTTGAGCAAAAAAGATGGAACAGCTTTAACGCTTCTTTGCTTCAGGCTCATCGCCCTCAAAATTTCGAAGACCTCTCTCCCTCCTCTCCGGCTCGAACCAGAATGGCTTATGATGAATTGCTGGCTAATCAGCTTTCTTTAGCTTTGGCTCGTGAACGTTCTCGCAAAAAAAACGGACGTGTTATTAAGGGAAACGGACAATTGCGAAGCAATCTTGTCGCCGCCCTGCCCTTTCAACTGACCAATGCGCAAAACCGTGTTCTTGAAGAGATTTATGCCGATCAGGAAGCTGAAACCAAAATGTTGCGTCTGGTGCAAGGCGATGTCGGTTCAGGAAAAACTATTGTCGCCCTGTTAGCAATGCTGAACGCCGTTGAATGCGGTTGTCAGGCGGCTATTATGGCTCCCACGGAAATTTTGGCGAGACAACATTTTGAAACAATAGCTCCCCTTTGCAATGCCTTAGGATTAAGAGCCGAAATTTTAACCGGACGCAACAAAGGAAAAGAACGCAAAAAACTCCTTGATGATTTGTCCGCCGGCCTGATTCATATCCTTATCGGAACCCATGCCCTGTTTCAAGATGATGTGGCGTTTAATGATCTGGCTTGTGTGGTCATTGACGAACAACACCGTTTCGGTGTTCAACAACGACTCGGCCTCAGCCGAAAAGGTGATAAGGCGGATGTTTTGGTTATGACTGCCACGCCTATTCCCCGTTCGTTGGTTTTAACCGCATACGGAGATATGGATTATTCGCAAATTGATGAAGTTCCTCCCGGACGCAAACCGGTCGACACCAGAGTTATTCCC
>CATGXW010000173.1 GCA_949542085.1 uncultured Alphaproteobacteria bacterium | reverse complement strand
ATCGGGAAAATCCGGATGTAGCCGTCCGCGGCTGTTTTCCGCTTTTGTTGCATAAGTTGCCAAAGCCATGTTTTTTCACTTCCAATAGTTATATTTTTAGTATAAGCTAACGCAAAATGTTTCAAAAAGGGTTAATGATGATTGTTGCAACGTATAATGTTAATTCGGTGAATGCCAGATTGGAAAATTTATTGACGTGGTTAAACTCCGTTCAACCGGATATTGTGTTGTTGCAGGAAATTAAATGCGAGTATGACGCTTTTCCGTTTTTTGAGTTGCAGGCGGCGGGATATGAGGCTAAAATCCTCGGGCAAAAGAGTTATAACGGAGTGGCGGTTCTCAGCCGTCATAAAATTAAAGTTATACAAGAAGGTTTGCCCGATTTTGAAGACGATAATTCCCGTTATCTGGAGGCGGATGTTGAGGTCGGAGGCGAGGTGTATCGGGTGGCGTCGATTTATTTGCCGAACGGAAATCCGCCGTATAACAATCCGGATGACGACAGTAAGTTTACCTATAAGTTGCGTTGGATGGAAGCTTTTTACAAAAGAGCGGAAACCTTGTTGGCATTACGTCAACCGGTTGTGTTGGGAGGTGACTTTAACGTTATTTTGACGGAGCATGATGTTTATGACGCCGATGTTTTTAAACATAATGCTTTGTACAGGGAGGAGGTTAAACAACGATTGACGGCGGTCATGTATCTGGGATATTACGATGCGTTCAGGACTTTGCATCCACACAAAAACGGCTATACGTATTGGGATTACGCCGGTGCGGCGTTGCAGAATGATTTGGGAATGCGTATCGATTATCTTTTGTTATCGCCGGACGCCGTTGACCGGTTGCAAAAATGCGAGGTTGACAAATCGCCGCGATTGGGAGGAAAACCCTCTGATCATACTGTTTTGAAAGTTGAATTAAGATAATGGGAAAAAAGCAAGGTCATAAGTTGCCGGAGGTTTGTCTTCTTAGGATTTCCGGTCGAGGGCGGGAAGGTGATCTGACCGCGGTTGCCGTTGAAAAGAAATTTGCCGGCGAGTATAAGATTTTTGTTTCAGAAAACCGCAGGATAAAACCGGCGTTAAGCGAGGGTGATGAAATTCTGGCCCGTTTACGCCGCAAGGGAGATGTTTATTGGGCCAAACCAATGGTGCGGACAGCAGTGGCCGGCGCCGGTAATGAAACATTTTGCGGTGTGGTGGAAAAACGCAACGGGCAATACTATGTTCGAGCCGCAGAAAAAAACGCTCATAAGGATTATTTGTTGGAAAAAAGCAAAGGGCTTAAAGAAGGTGATTTTGTAAAAGTTTCTTTAACGGGAGATCGTCGGTTTCGTCAGGCTTTTGTTGTTGAAAATATGGGAGCTTTTGATTTAAATAAGGCGACCACATCGTTGATTTTAAATAAATATGATATTCCTTATGTTTGGGATGAAAAACTAGGCAGAGAACTGAAATCATTACCGCGTTTCGGTAAAGAAGGCCGGCTTGATTTGACACGAGTGCCGTTGGTAACAATAGACGGAGATGATTCCAAAGATTTTGACCGGCGGGTTTAACTTGATTGTGGCGATTGCCGATGTCGGTTTTTATGTGCGGCCGGGGAGTGAGTTGGATCGCGAAGCTTATCGACGTGGCAATTCCGTTTATCTGCCGAATATGGTGGTGCCAATGCTTCCGGAAAAACTCAGTAATGATTTATGTTCGTTGAATCCGTTACAGGAGCGTCCGTGTTTGGCGTGTTTGATGCGGATTGACAATGACGGAAATTTATTGACCTCCGAGTTTAAACGGGCGGTGATGAAGTCTTCTGCCCGCTTGACTTATCGAGAAGTTCAAAATGCTTTGAACGGTAATAAGAGCGCTAATATCACGTCTGTTTTTCAGTCGGTTGTTCAACCCCTTTATCAGGCGTATCAGGCTTTGGATAAAGCAAAGAAAAAACGTGGCGCTTTGGAGTTGAGTGTTCCCGAATATAATATCAAAATAGATAAGAACGGAGCGGTGGCATCTATTGTTGCGGAAGAGGAAACCGAAGCCCATAAAATGATTGAAGCGTTTATGGTAGCGGCGAATGTTGCCGCAGCGCAAACACTGGAAAAGTTCAAATTGCCGATAATGTTTCGGGTGCATGATAAGCCGCCGGCTGAGAAAGCCGCCGAATTTAAGCCTTTGGCCGCCAGTTTCGGGATGAAGCTACCTGATGTTGCGGCTTTGAAAACCTCTCATTTGAACAAATTGCTGACAATGAGCCTTGAAGATAAGGGGAGCGCCGGTATCGGAATGATGATTTTGCGTTTACAAGCTCAGGCTCAATACAGTCCTAATAATATCGGACATTTTGGTTTGGCTTTGAAAGATTATGTGCATTTTACGTCACCTATCCGTCGCTATGCCGATTTGCTGATACATCGTGCTTTGATCAGGGCTTTGGACATGGGGGCCGGTGCGTTGGAAAACGAAGCCGGCAAAGAGTTGTTTGCGGAAATAGGCAAGCATTTGGTGGAGACCGAGCGCAGGGCGGTGTCGGCAGAGCGCGATTTGGCGTCGCGGTTTACGGCGGAATATGTTCAGCCTTGTGTCGGACAGGATTTTGACGTGCGTATTGTCGGCATTACAACAGCCGGTTTGTTTGTGAGGATAGATTGTCTGGGGGCTGAGGGGCTTATTCCGTTGTCAAGTTTGCCTGATGATGATTATGATATTACGGACGGCAATCTTGCTTTGGACGGAACATACAGCGGCTTGGTCTTTGAGATGGGGGAGGTTATTCAGGCGCGTTTGACAGAAGTTGTCCCCGCAACGGGAAGTCTGACTTTCAAATATGTTGATAAGGAGGACGGTGTCGATTATTATGAGAAAAAAAGCCGCAAGACAGGACGGCGGATTATGAATGAGAAAACGAAACATTTTTCCAAAAGAAC
>CATGXW010000172.1 GCA_949542085.1 uncultured Alphaproteobacteria bacterium | reverse complement strand
TTCATTCAACAAGAGCCAAGTCAGTATCGGGATGGTAATTTGACCGAGAGAAAATAATGCGGCGACGATGGAAGTGTCCATTTTTCTCAAAGCTTTATAATACGGCCAGAGGTAGGTAACATCTATTGCCGCTAAAATAAAGTAGCAGCCAAAAGCAAGCGGTGATGTTAGTGTCGGAGTGCCGAACAGAAATAAAACGGGCAGGAACAGAAAACTCATCAGAGAGGCGTAGAAAATCATCGGAGCCGGATGTTTAAAGAATTTGTTTAGCAGGCGGCACTCAATAATGCCGGCAAGGGCGTGGAAAAAAGGTGATAAAAATGCAATTAAAATAACAAACATACAAAAACTTTCTGTAATGAACTCCTGTATTATATAACAACAGAATCGGTAAATAAAATCTTTATTTGTTTTAATGCTCTGTTTTTTATTGTTTTTTTAATTTTTTTGTTGCAATAGACGTTTATTGTGTTTATACATTTCGTCAGATATTTTAATTTTTTAAGGATAAAAAGATGGCTCGCGTTACTGTTGAAGATTGTATTGATAAAATTCCGAATCGTTATGAGTTGTTGATGGTGGCTGCTCAACGTGCGAAAGATTTGTCTGCCGGCGCACCGTTGACGGTTGCTCGTGACAATGACAAAAATTCTGTTATTGCGTTGCGTGAAATTGCCGATGAAACTGTTAGTATTGAGGAGTTGCAAAAATCTTTGGTTCTCGGTTTGCAGAAATACGTTGAGGTTGAAGAGCCGGAAGAAGAAGAATTGGAAATTTTGGCTGCAGAGAAAGAACTGGCTGATTTGGATGAGCAGTTCACAGGTTTGTTGCCTGACGCCGAGATTGACGACAACATGCAGGTTCATGGTGACGATGACGGTTTGGATTTGGACGCTGATGTTGATTTGGACAGCGATTTGGATGTCGGTATGGATGAAGAAGGCGGTTTTGATGACGCTTTCGGTGCCGATGGGGATTTTGACGAAGAATAATTTTTTCAAATAATTCTTGCAATAAGAATTCCGGAAATTTAGACTTATTTAATAAAGAGGTGGTAAGTCTAAAATTCGGAATTCTTTTTTTATTGAATGGTAAAGAGTCGCTGAGAAGATGTTAAGACAGTATGAACTTGTTGATTTGGTTAAGTCCTATGACCCTGATGCAGATGAAGACGCATTAAACAGGGCATATGTTTTTGCAATGAAAAAACATGGCGCGCAGTTGCGTGCCTCCGGCGACCCTTATTATTCGCATCCGGTGGAAGTGGCCGGTATTTTAACCAAGTTTAAGTTGGACTCGGCTTCGGTTATTGCCGGATTGCTGCATGATACCGTGGAAGACACCGACACAACCGTTGAAGAAATCAAGGGCTTGTTTGGTGAACAGGTGGCGCAGATTGTTGACGGTTTGACTAAATTGGCAATGATTGAGCAAAAATCAGTTAACAACAAACAAGCTGAAAATTTCCGTAAGTTGTTGTTGGCAATGTCTGAGGATATTCGTGTTCTTTTAATCAAATTGGCTGATCGTCTGCATAATATGCGGACGCTTCATTTTTTAAAGAAACCGGAAAAAAGAGCGCGAATTGCCAGAGAGACTTTGGATATCTACGCACCATTGGCTGAACGTATCGGAATGCAAGGGGTTAAGAGCGAATTGGAAGAAATTGCTTTTGCCGAGTTGCACAAAGACGCCTATGAATCAATTAAGGCGCGTTTGAATTTTTTGCGTGAGCAAGGAAGCAATCTTGTTCCGAGAATTATTGCTCAGCTTGAAAAAGACATGGCGGACAATGAAATTAAGGCATCAGTTTCCGGACGTGAAAAATCGCCGTATTCGATTTGGCGCAAAATGCAGTCTAAAAACGCTTCGTTTGAGCAATTGTCCGATATTATGGCTTTTCGGATTATTGTTGATGATGTGGCGGCTTGTTATCAGGCGCTGGGTATTGTTCATAGTAAATATCATATGGTTCCGCGCCGTTTTAAGGATTATATTTCCACGCCAAAGCCCAACGGGTATAAGTCAATTCATACCGGCATTATCGGGCCTGAGAACACACGTATCGAGGTGCAAATTCGCACACAGGAAATGCATGAGGTGGCAGAGAAAGGCGTGGCCGCACACTGGGCATATAAACAAGGGACGAAGGTTGTCGGACGAAATTTCCGTTGGATACGCGAGTTGTTGGAGATTTTGGAGCAGGCTTCCAATCCGGAAGAGTTTTTGGAAAACACCAAATTGGAAATGTATAATGATCAGGTGTTTTGCTTTACTCCCAAGGGGGATTTAATCGGGTTGCCCGTTAACTCCACACCGGTTGATTTTGCTTATGCGGTGCATTCATCTGTTGGTGACACGTGCGTGGGGGCAAAGATTAACGGTGAGATACGTCCTTTGCGTACTGTTTTGCAAAATGGTGATCAAGTTGAAATTTTAACATCCAAGGCGCAGCATCCGTCTACGGAATGGGACAGATTTGTGGTTACCGGAAAAGCTAAAGCCGCTATCCGTCGTTATGTGCGGGCGTATAAACGTGACCAATTTATCGTGCTTGGCGAACAGCTTCTTGAAAAAACATTCAAGGGTGAAAATTTGGAATTTAATGAAAAAGCATTGGTTAATGTTTTTCCGAATTTTGAAGCAGAATCAATTGATGATATTTATGCCAAAGTCGGTGAGGGGTTGGTTACGGCTTGGGATGTGTTGAAAGCTGTTTATCCGGCTTATAAGCAATCTAAACTTGAGAAAGTGGTTAAATCTTTCAAAATGCCGGGGTTCGGCAAAACGACACGTAAAACAAAATCCAAGGGTGAACCGCTCAAAATCAAAGGACTTATACCGGGGATGGCTGTTCATTTTGCCGGTTGTTGCCATCCGTTGCCGGGGGACCGAATTGTCGGTATTGTCACTACCGGAAAGGGTGTTGCCGTTCATACGATAGATTGTAAACAGTTGGAAAAATACACCGAAGAAC
>CATGXW010000171.1 GCA_949542085.1 uncultured Alphaproteobacteria bacterium | reverse complement strand
TTAGCAATACCCAAGTATTGACACCCCAAATCCGAAATCACGCGTCCACGCGGTGTTCTCTGCAAAAAGCCGAGCTTGAGCAAAAACGGCTCAATAACTTCCTCAATGGTTTCGCGCTCCTCGGACAATGCGGCTGCCAGAGTGTCGGCACCAACCGGTCCGCCACCATAATTTTGCGCGATACAATGCAGATACCGACGGTCAAAAGCATCAAGCCCGTAATTGTCAACATCGAGTTTCTTCAACGCTTTGTCAGCCAGCTTATTGTCAATTTCCGCCACACTGTCAACGGCCCCGAAGTCACGCACACGACGTAACAAGCGACCAGCCACACGGGGAGTTCCGCGTGAACGACGCGCAATTTCCAGCGCGCCGGCCTCGGACATCGGCACATCAAGCAACCTCGCTCCGCGCAATACAATCTTTTCCAACTCTTCCGGAGAATAAAAATCAAGACGCAACGGAATACCGAAACGTTCGCGCAACGGCGTTGACAACATACCGGAACGGGTTGTCGCCCCAACCAAAGTAAACGGCTGCAAATCTATTCTGACTGAACGGGCTGACGGTCCCTCACCGATAATCAAATCCAGCTGAAAATCTTCCATTGCCGAATACAAAACCTCTTCAATCGCGGGATTCAGACGATGAATTTCATCAATAAACAAAACATCGTTACGCTCCAAATTGGTCAAAATTGCGGCCAAATCCCCAGACTTGGAAATCATCGGCGCCGAAGTCGCGCGAAAACCAACCCCGAGCTCTTTTGCTACAATCGATGCCAAGGTTGTCTTTCCCAACCCCGGAGGTCCAAACAACAACACATGGTCCAAAGCCTCACCACGCTGTTTTGCCGCCTCAATAAAAACCTTCAGATTGTCACAAACGGCACGCTGTCCGACAAAATCATCCAAAGATGTCGGACGCAATGAAACAGGATTATTCTGCGACATCTCGTTATCTTCAGCCGTTTGTTTGGGGCTGACCAGTCTCTCGTCAATCATTCATCAGTCCTTTTTAGCAAATTCTTTTAGCGCCAACCGTATCAACTCCGCCATATCAGCTTCGGGATTATTCAAAGACGCCTGATTAACGGCCTTATAGGCTTCCAAACGTTGATACCCCAGATTAACCAAGGCTGAAATGGCGTCTTCCATCTTGGAGGGATCCTCATCTCTGGCCACTAAATTATCTTCATAGTCCTCGGTTTGCTCGTCCGGCGTTATATCCATATTTATATCCTTTGCCACATCACGAAGAGGAATTGTCACAATCTTATCTTTAAGTTCTGTAACAATACGTGCGGCCAACTTCGGGCCAACACCGTTAGCACGACTGAAAGAGTTTTTATCTTGCGCCGCCACGGCCTGAGACAATTGCGAAGGCGAAAGAACCGATAAAATTGCCAGACAAACCTTAGCCCCCACCCCTTGAACCTTGGTCAGCGTCAGGAACCATTCTTTTTCCCAAGCATCGGCAAAACCAAAAAGAGTGATACTGTCTTCACGCACGATTGTTTCCGTTAATATAGACACCGGTTGCCCTGGCTTCAATCGCGCTAAAGTTTTAGCCGATGCAAAAACCAGATAGCCGACGCCGTTCACATCAATTATGCAGGAATCTTCCCCTGTCGAATCAACAATTCCGCGCAACTTGGCAATCATTTATTACCCCCCTTTTTTCAATTTAATTTTATCCTAAACAAAAGCGCCTGATTTCTCAAGCGCTTTTTGCATTTAAGAACAAAATAAAAACATCCCCGAAACATTTGTTTCGGGGATGTTAGTCAGATTTTGCTCAAATCAGGTACGGTTCGCAGAATGTAAAGCGCCCCGTTTTTGCGGAAAATCGGAATTTCGATGTCATACGGAAGCTCAAGCCAGATAGTACGGAACTCCGTTCCTCCGCTCCATTTAGCTCCAGCGATTTCTCCTGCATTGATATTACGATCAAGCAACCGAATGATTTTACCGACCCTGAAAGCTTTTTTGAAAGCATTCCACGTTCTACGGGAAGACAGCTTCTCAAGCTCACACGTCTGGCGCAAAAAATGCGTAACCTTCATAACGCCGTGCGCTACTCTCTCTGCCCGCTGGTTACTGTACCATTCACCAATGCTCAGGCAAGTGTAAACCGGAAAATACCGTAGCGTAACAGCCTCGCGCACTCTCTTGGTTGCCACTTCCAGCCTCTTCAGCATCCATGGCGACAAAGCGTCATAGTAGGCTGTTGAAGAACAATACCCCGATGCGGAATTGTCCAGATAAAGGACAACGCAGACACGATTCGTCAACTCGAGAAGAAAACATCCCTCCAGCTCGTTCATCAGAGGGCGAATTCGAATCTCAACCAGACGAAAGTCTTTCGAAAGCCGGCTGACCTCAACAAACGCCGTCATCCCACAACCATATGGCTGATCCGTGGGCAGACGATAGCGCTTTTCCTCCATTGCGGTGTGCACAACAATGTTGAGGCCGTACTTATCCTCAAACAAAAAGCGTTGCGCAAAGGTCCAGCCACGACGAAACGATGGCCAATGCAACAACTGGGAAAACTCGTCCTCTGTCACCACATCGGTAACCTTTTTCAAGGTTTGCCAGACTTTTTTAGGATTTCGGTTTCCAGAGAAACACTTCCTGACAAACGACGAGTAGGTAACTTCGCCATCGGTCCAATGCTCTGTTCCCAAAGCATCTTCCGCCACCTGCTTGCATTTCAGAATGGCAGACTTGAATAAATCTTTATTCATAAAAAATAATTGAGTTAATAATGCGAATTTTGTTTCACATTATCACAAAGAATCTTTTTGTCTAGAAAAAAATTAAAGGCAAGACAAATAATCATCAAGATAAGCGAGCCACTCGGCAGCATTGTTTTCCTCAAAATACTGCCGCAAAAAAACAATCATAAACTCATGACGCCGAACGGCCTCTTCCCTGCCGGCGCTTGTCATCATCAATCCCTGCAAACGTAGCATTTTTTCAAAAAAATGATTGATAAAAT
>CATGXW010000170.1 GCA_949542085.1 uncultured Alphaproteobacteria bacterium | reverse complement strand
CTGATTTTCACGCAGATTTTCAATATCTTTCAGATTTTCTTCGTCATCAATCTTATAATTAACCACAGCTTTCAATGTCGCAATGTACTCTGCGTCTTGTTGAGCGGAATATTGCGCCTGCGCCGGCACCGAGCCAAGAAACATCCACCCCAACAATACAATAAACAACCGCATCTTATGCCCCTTTCTAAATAAAGCATTGTTTTCATTTATATAAAATATATACTACAAACAATAGAATCGCTTGACTATGGATTTTTGAAAGTTATCAGCCATGAAAAAAACATTGTGGGTTTTGTTGGACAACCGCATGGGAAGCGTGGGACAAGCCCGAGGACTAATGCCCATGCTGGAAAAGAATTTTGATATTGTTGAAAAGAATATTGTCTATACAAAATTCGCCGCCCTTCCCAATTTTTTGCTCGGATCATCACTAATATCTCTGGATAAATCTAAGAGCTCTTCTCTCAAATTACCATATCCCGACGCTGTTTTATCTATCAGCCGACGAACATCCGTTATTGCCAGACACATCAAAAAACAATCAAAAGGCAAAACAAAAATCATTCAGCTTCTGCACCCCGGAAACTATGGACTGAAAGATATTGATCTGGTTATTACTCCGGAACATGACCGTAAAGATAATCCGCCGCAAAACATGTTCTTTGTGACCGGCAGTCCGCATCGCATAACGCAGGATATTCTGAAACCGGCGCAAGAAAAGTGGGAACCGGAATTCAGCCATCTGCCCAAACCTTGGATCAGCGTTATTGTCGGTGGTGCCATAAAAAAGCGAGCTTTCAGCATTGAAAACGCTATTGAGCTGGGAACAAAAATCAGAAAACCCCTTGAAAAAACCGGAGGCTCTCTTTTAATAACGACTTCTCGCCGCACGGGAAGCGCCGCGGAACAAGCTTTGATGAATGAATTGAAAGATATTCCGGCTTACACATTCCTTTGGGGAGAAAAAAAAGAAAATCCGTTAACGGGCTTTTTGGCCTGCGCCGACAAAATTATTGCCACGGGAGATTCCGTATCCATGTGTTGTGAAGCCTGCGGAACCGGAAAACCCGTTCTCGTTTTTTGCGGCAAAGACTGGCTAACCCCAAAACATCTTAGATTTGTGCAATCTTTATATTCGGGAAAATACGCCACCGCATTGGAAGATGATGACGCCCTGACATTTATTCCCGAGAAAACATTAAATCCGTCAGGCATTATTGTTGAAAAAATCATACAGATGTTTGACTGGGACTGACAGCGCTTTTTGAGGGTTTGCGAACAGCTGTCACTTTCTGAAACATTCTTCCGAAACAGGTGCTTTTGCGCCATGTAAAATCCATGCGTTTGTTGGCAAAGGTGTCAATGTCTCTATCCCATAATTTTTCAGCAAACGGGTGCCATAAACGATTGTACATGCGAACGACATAGCGCAACGGATGCCAAAATATCGGAGTGTGCGTATCCACAAAAATAACAACTCCGCCCTCTTTTACCGCCGACAAGGCCGCGTTGACGGCTTTCATTTTACTGACAATCGGAAGCTCCGAAAGTAAAAAATAACAGATAACGGCATCATAGGGTTCTTCAGCCTTAAATGTTGTCGCATCCCCCTCCAAAAAACGAACTCTGTCCAGCGGTATTGTTTCTTTTTTATGTTTTATTTGCAACGGATTAACATCAATAACATCAAATTCGCCATACGCACCGATCCGTTCCGCCACACGTTCAATTTCATCGCCAAAGGTTATTCCCATTTGTAAGACCCGTTGATGAGCCCTCAGCTCTTTAACGACGGAATCTATCAGTTTTTTTGACTGTCCGAAGCAACGGAGATTAGCCTGAAACTCAGTATCCCTTTTTCTGGTTTTAGAAATACTGTTGTATAAATCACCATATAAAAAGCTACTGTAAAATGGTATTGATGTTTTTTTCACGTCACTGCCCATAACCGTCTCCTTGCTTTTCTTTAAAATAAGCCGCCACCTTAGCGGTGCTGTCCAGATAACATTGGCGACAAAGACTTATTAAATTTTTCATTGCCGAACGAGATTGCCGCTTGCTTAACTTTTCTTCAATCGCGGCACATTGCCTGACAAAGTCCTCCATTCCAAAAATCTGACTGCTTGATTTCCACGAATGAAAAGCCAACCGCATCTGCTCCTCGTTCATCGAATCGAGCTTATTCCAAGAAGCTTTTGAACATGACAGATATTCCCGCCACAAATATTCCATTTTTTGACGAGAAAATATCTGCTCATATTCCTGCAGATGCTTTATATTTACCAATTCAATTTTCACTATCTATCAAACCTAAACGGGTTGCCTCAACCACAGCTCCCGTTCTGTTATAAACATTCAACAATTTCAGAATCGCCGTCACATGCAGTTTTATCGTTCCTTCCGTCAGCCCCAGCTCATAAGCGATTTGCTTATTGGATTTGCCCTTAGATATCAGGCGAATCACATCAATTTGCCGCGGGGACAGAATGTGAACCTTTTCCTTGTCGCTCTTATCCGCCGGCAAGACCTCTATTTGCTTCAACATTTCGAACTCACTGCTCGACGTCCCTTTCAACAATTCAGCCGGAATATAAACACCCCCTGAAAGGACCAAGTTTACGGCACTCAAAATAACCGCGTTGGACGATGTTTTGGGAATATAACCCGCGGCACCGATATCAATGGTTTTTTGAACAACTTCTTTATCAAAAACGGCTGAAAGAATGATAATCGGTGTTTCCGGCAATATTTCATGAATACGCTCAATCGCCTGCAGCCAACTGGCTCCCGGCATTGCCAAGTCAGTCAAAATCAGATTAAAGTTTTTATCCTGCTCTATGGCTGAAAAAATTTCGTTATAGTTCTTGGCAAACACCAACTGAACCTCAGGATTCATATCTGTCAAAATCAGCTCCAAACCTTTTAAAAACAGTTCATGATCATCAGCCACAAGTATTTTCAACTTATTTCTCCTTTACCGTATTCCAATCTCCGGCTGTTGCCTGCCATA
>CATGXW010000169.1 GCA_949542085.1 uncultured Alphaproteobacteria bacterium | reverse complement strand
GGAAAAACAAGCCGAAACAGCGGCCAGATTACATGCCCGACTAACCGCTTCAGATTTACAAAAATGCGGGATAAACCTCAATCTGGCTCCGGTTCTGGACCGTTTGTATCCGCAAACCACCGAAGCGCTGAAAAGCCGCTGTTTTTCGTCTAATGAATTAGTTATAAGCCGCCTTGGAAAGATAATGATTGACGAGTATATATCTAATCATATCTGCCCATGTGTTAAGCATATGCCGGGACATGGACGGGCCGCTGTCGACCCTCACCTAAATTTGCCGGTCGTTACAGCATCGCTTAAAGATCTGGAACAAGACTTTGCTCCGTTTCAAGAAAACGCAGACGTTCCGGCCGGATTAACGGCTCATATTATTATCAATGCGGTTGACAATGAACATCCGGTAACCCAAAGTGCAAAAGCCATTCGGGAAATCATCAGAACCCTAATCGGTTTCAAAGGCTTTTTGTTTTCAGACGCGATTGAAATGCATGCTCTGAAAGGCAGTCTGGAAGATAAAGCGCTTCAATCGTTGCACGCTGGGTGTGATGCCGTTGTCTACGCGCAGGGTCGTCTCGAAGACTTGGAAACGCTGAGCCGTGTCTGCCCGTCTTTAAGCGAAGACGCTTTACAGCGCCTTGAAATAATAAAAGAAATTATTTTGCCACCAAGACAAACGACAGAACCACCTTCTTCTGCGCTTCGTCAATATAGGGAACTTGTCGGGAGCGTCGCGCCTTACCAAGAAACCTATGACGCAACCGAGGTTTTGAACATATTACAACAACCAAGGAGATAGCTATGTTTACATGGATTTTACTGGCGATTATCGTAGCGGCCTTGTTTGGCTTTATTGACTTTGACAAAGTCAGATATTGGCTGATTGCACAGGGTAAAAACCTGTGGCCGCATGCTCAAAAGTATGCGAAAGTTGCTGAAAAGAAAATCAAAGAAGTACAAAGCAAATTGAAAGAAAAAGGCGAAGAAGTCGTCGAAAACAAAAAATAATGCCGATCCCCGCGCAACGCGGGGATTTTTTTATATAAAATCAAAATACTATAGCTTTTATCTTTTTTATATGTTATCATAAACTTATGAATATAAGAGGGAGAAAGCACATGAGCGTCACCCAGTCACGAAGAATAAGCTCCACCTCCTCCGTTATTGAAAAAAAATACACCGGACGGCACGGAGAATCATTTGTTGAAACGATTGATACCAATAACAACGTTTCTGTTCGCTCCGACACCAACCCCGACCCACAATTCGGCAACGGTTTCCAACGCCCAAAAAAAGAACAGCAACCTCCTGTCAAGGCTGATACCCCTGTGGTGTCCAATACAATTGCCGCTCTGGCCGCCAGCGGAATTCTTGATGAAGAAAACACACCGCAGTCTTCCTCAAACGTCAACGTTTACAACCGCAATCAATCGACCATAAAAAATGAAGAGCGGAACCGCAACGGGCACCGCTACCTCAAACACTTTTACGAAAAAAATCAACCTGTTGAAGAAGTCAACAAATTCATTTAATAAATCGGAAATTGCCGACAAAGAGCCATCGCTTTCTCCGCCGTTGCGGCAACCACCGTATCAGCATGCCCTTCAGCTAAAGCATCGGCAACATCGGCAATCATATTCCCGATAAGTACAAACTCTTGTTCCTTAAATCCTCTGGTCGTTCCGGCCGGTGTTCCCACTCTGATACCGGATGTAATTTTCGGCGGCATCGGATCAAACGGAATTGCATTCTTATTACACGTAATATGTGCTTTCTCCAAAGTTTCTGTCAAAACATCACCGGTCAATCCTTTCGGCCGCAAATCAACCAAAAGCAAATGCGTATCTGTTCCGCCGGAAACCAAATTCAATCCTCTGGTCAACAACGTTTCACCTAACACTTTAGCATTTTTAATCACCTGAGCGGCATAATCTCTGAACTCCGGCGTCAACGCTTCTTTAAAACAAACCGCCTTGGCTGCAATCACATGTTCCAACGGACCGCCTTGCGTCCCCGGAAAAATAGCGGAATTAATCTTCTTGGCAATATCCTCACGATTCGTCAAAATCATGCCTCCGCGCGGCCCGCGCAATGTCTTGTGCGTTGTTGTCGTCACCACATCGGCAAATTTCAGAGGATTAGGATGCGCGACACCGGCAACAAGACCGGCAAAATGCGCCATATCCACCATCAACAAGGCTCCCGTCTCATCGGCAATCTTTCTAAATCTGACAAAATCAACCTGTCTGGGATATGCGGAACCACCGGCGATAATCAATTTAGGATGATGTTCCCGCGCCAAACGTTCCACCTCATCATAATCAATCAAACCGTTATCCTGACGAACACCATAGGCAACCGCATTCAGCCATTTACCAGAAATTGAAACCTTGGAACCATGCGTCAAATGCCCACCGGCATCAAGCGACATCCCCATGATTGTGTCATGCGGCTGCAACAAAGCGACATACACGGCTGTGTTAGCCTGAGAACCGGAATGAGGCTGCACATTGACATATTGACAGTCAAATAATTGCTTTGCTCGTTCAATCGCCAAGTTTTCCACCACGTCAACAAACTCGCAACCACCGTAATAACGCCGACCGGGATACCCCTCCGCGTATTTATTAGTCAGAATCGATCCCTGAGCTTCCAACACTGCGGGAGAAACAATGTTTTCAGAGGCAATAAGTTCAATTTGTTCCTGCTGGCGTTTTAATTCTTTTTGGATTGCCTCAAAAATTTCGCCATCTTCCTGTGCCAAACCTTGTGTAAATTCCATTATCAGCACCCCTGCTCTATTTTTTCCAAACGACGTTCATGACGACCGCCTTCAAATTTTGCCTGTAAGAAAATATCCATACGACGAAAACATTCCGATTCTGTCATCGTGCGTCCGCCAAACACCACAACATTGGCATTGTTGTGTTCATGCGCCAAACGAGCGACATCGTCACTGTAAAGAAGCGCGGCGCGGATTCCGTGATAACGATTAGCCGCGATAGAAATACCGATTCCCGTTCCGCA
>CATGXW010000168.1 GCA_949542085.1 uncultured Alphaproteobacteria bacterium | reverse complement strand
CTTCCGCAATCTACCGCCTGCGTATCCTCTCTACTTATTTACTTTCTTCTATAACCGCTGATGTTTTTTGATTTGCCTCTCAACGTCAGCGAGGTGGTTTATATGACACTCAATCAGATATGTCAACATCTTTTTTCAAAAAAAATTTAGATTTTTGTGGAAAGAGTTTTAACCACTTGAACTTCCTTGATATTAAATTGGATTTTTTCATATGTCAATCTTTTTCGGATAGCCTTTTAAGTTACAAAACCTGTGCATATATATCCTAATCAACAGATATATCACCGGCGCCACCCCGAACGATTCCGCCGTGATAATGTAGATTAAGATTCTTTTTACCTTGAAATATTATAAGACTTTTGTATTATGTAACACAGTTTAAATAACATATTAAGGGAGGCTACAATAGCTAGAGAAAATATCAATGCGCCAGTACGAGAAGATGACGGACCGCGCATTAACGAAGCCATCAAGGCAAAACAAGAGTAAAAGAAGTACGTCTTATTGATGAAACAGGTGAAAACCGAGGTGTTGTTTCAATTAAAGAAGCTCTGCAAATAGCAGATAACGCCGGTTTGGATTTAATCGAAATTTCACCGCAAGCTACTCCCCCCGTATGTAAAGTTCTGGATTACGGCAAATATAAGTATGAAGCTCAGAAACGCAAAGCCGAAGCTAAAAAGAATCAAAAAGTTGTTGAAATCAAAGAGCTCAAGCTTCGCCCGATGATTGACACTCACGACTATGAAGTTAAAGTCAAACAAGCCAAGAAATTTTTATCAGATGGCAATAAGGTAAAATTCACCATGCGTTATAAAGGAAGAGAATTAAGCGCCAATGATATGGGTAAAGCGATTCTCGACCGTCTTGTCGAAGATTTGGAAGGTCTGTGCAAAATCGATTCGGCCCCCAAATTGGAAGGCAAACAAATGATGATGATTGTCAGCCCTGAAAAATAAACAACAAACCCTGCATCAAGCAGGGTTTGTTTTCGACAGACTAAATAAAAGGATTCGCACGATGACTAAAATTTTAAATTACATCAAAAACGCCAACGGAATTGGCGCTAAATACATATTAATTTTCTGCGCCGCTGCCGCTCTGGTTTTCACAATTGCTTTCCGCGCCTCTCAAAACAACATGCCGGAACGCCTGCAAAACACCGCCAACCAGCTTCTGCCCATAAAAGTTGAAAACGGCACCATCGTTACGCCGGCAAACACATTCAAGACAGCAACTTTAGATTTGTTTGACACCCCCAAAAGCAATGAAAGACTTCGCATTTATTTGAATACGACAGTCGATTCGCTGGATACCAGAAAACTGTCGCAGGGTATCTACATCACGCGTAAGGCAATTTATACCATTTCGCCCAACCAAGCCCGCACAACATATTTAGAATCGTCTTTTGATATTCCGGCAGCTGATTATAAACCCTTTTTCAAAGATGTCTTAAACTACACCAGCATCGCCGTATTCATTTTTGCGGCACCGATTCTTTTTGTAATATACTTCATATTCTGCCTGTTCTACTCTTGGTGCGCCGGTCTCATCGCCAAATTCTTAAAAAGAAAAACAGACTTTGATATGAGAATGCGCCTGAGTGTGGTCTGCGTCCTCCCTCTGAAGCTTTTATCTTACCTACTCAGCCTTGTCGGTATATCTTTCGGAGGCTTTACGATGTTTGTCGCCACTCTCTTCTGCATAAGCCTGCTGCTCATGAGACTGCCGGAAGAAAAGAAAGAAGCTTAAATCCAATCATAAAGCGGGATAAAATTCCCGCTTTATTTTTATCTGAAAAAGAAAAAATATTCCTAGAAATAACAATATAAAAACGCTATATTTCCCATAATATTAAGGGTGAGGAAAATATGAAACGCGTTGATGAATTAACAAAAGAAGAAGCCGCCGCCGAATTAAAATACATTGCCGAAGAAATGGCAAAATCGGACATTGCCTATTATCAAAACGATGATCCATATTTAACCGATTCGCAGTACGATTCTCTCAAAAAACGCAATCAACAAATCGAAACCCGCTTTCCGGAACTCATCCGTACGGACAGCCCGTCACACCGCGTCGGTTCCGCCGTTAAAAGTGAATTCGGAAAAGTCGCGCACCGTTTTCCGATGTTATCTCTCGGAGATGTTTTCAGCATTGAAGAAGTCGACGACTTTGTGATGACAGTCAAACGCTTTTTAAATACCGCCGAAAACATTGACTTTATGGCCGAACCCAAAATTGATGGTCTGTCTTTTTCCGCTCGCTACGAACACGGACGATTCGTCCAAGGCGCCACACGCGGTGACGGCACAACCGGCGAAGACATCGCCGCAAACCTGAAAACAATCCGCCAGCTCCCTTTGGTCATCCATGGTGATGTGCCGGAAGTTTTGGAAATCAGAGGCGAAGTCTATATGTCTAAAGCAGACTTTTTCTCCCTCAATCAAAAATATGAAAGCGAAGGCAAAAAAACTTTTGCCAATCCCCGTAATGCTGCTGCCGGTTCTTTGCGCCAGCTCGATTCGAAAATCACGGCCGAACGCAAACTCAGCCTGTTTGCCTATACTTGGGGAGAAGTTTCTCACCGCCCGTGGCACACTCAAGAAGAATTTTTTGAATACCTGAAAAAATGGGGATTTCCGATTAATCCTCATAACAAACTCTGCCGCTCGCTGCAGGAAATCGAAGACAATTTTACAAATCTGATGGAAATCCGCGCCTCCCTGCCCTATGACATTGACGGCATTGTTTATAAGGTCAATGACATCGCCCTGCAGGAACGACTGGGCTTTTTGACTCGCACGCCGCGTTGGGCCATAGCTCACAAATTTCCGGCGGAACAGGCGCTGACCACAATTAAAAACATCCGGATTCAGGTCGGACGCACCGGAGCTCTGACCCCTGTTGCCGACTTGGAACCTGTTAATGTCGGCGGGGTAATCGTGTCGCACGCCACCTTGCATAATGAAGATGAAATCAAACGCAAAGATATCCGTATCGGTGATACGGTTGTCATTCAGCGCGCCGGAGACGTTATTC
>CATGXW010000167.1 GCA_949542085.1 uncultured Alphaproteobacteria bacterium | reverse complement strand
CAATTTATCTTCATTCCCAAGCAAGAACCGATATTGAAAGAATTGTTTTTGGAGGGGATGCCTTGGCATGACTGGAAGGCTACTAAATCCCAACAGAAGAAGTAACGCCGTTTTGACGCAAAATTTGCAATAATTCCGCCAAATACAGCTTTTCATTATAATGAAGCTGACCGTCTGACTGGCATATTTTTACGGTTTCGCGCACCAGTTCTTCTGCTTCTTCCGGAGATTTTTTGACAATCAAATTCAGCGCCTGATAAAAATCATCTTCATTTGGTCGCACCTCGGACAGATAAGCCGCAATGTACTGGCGGCTCAAACCTCCCGTTTCCGGAATTTTTCTACAGATATAATCATAAATTATCTGCTCTTTAACCGTTGTCATGTTTTCTTCGCAAGCAGACATAAAACGCATGATGACAATATCAATATCCAACGGTTCAAAAATCTTTTTATCAATAATAACGTTTTTTTTCTCGCTTGTTGTTTCCGAGCGGTTTTCTTTCAAATATTCTTCAAAAAAGATTTGCGGCGTTTTATAGAGCTTTTCATTTGTCAGGTCTGTCAGATTACGCACATAATGAGCGTCAAAAATATACGATTTGTGATTACGGTAAAAATAGAAATCGAACAAAATATTCCCGTCTTTTTCCCAGACCTTTTTTACAGCGGCTCGTTCTTCAAACAAGCGATTATTTTGCACCAAGCGAACCAACATGTTATAAAAGCGCAAATTATCCTGCGACATTTGCACCTCCGGACAAATCACTCAGTTTTTTGACATAACTACGGATTGTTTCAACGCGCACATCGTAACTTTCCAAGTTTTTTTCAATAAACAGTTTTTGATCGGGACGAATTTTGATAACTCCGAAAGACATTTGAATCATTTCAATCAATTTCTCAGGACGAGCAAACGTATTGTTGTGAAACGCAATCAAAATTCCCTTGCTTCCGGCATCTATTTTCTCAACATTGGCTTGACGGCACAGTATTTTTATCTCAACCGTTTTTAAGAGGTTGTCGACTTCCGCGGGCAGCGGGCCGAAACGATCGATCAGCTCCTCGCGCATATCGGCAATGGCATTGTTGTCAGAGAGTTCGCCAATGCGTTTATACAAACCTAAGCGAACACCCAAATCACGCACATAACTCTCCGGAATCAAAATCGGAATACCTGTTGTAATTTGCGGTGTCCATCCCGATGTTTCCGGACCTTGAACCTCGGCAGCAGCACCGGAGCGCAAACGCATAATTTCTTCTTCCAACATATGCTGATAAAGAGCAATACCCACTTCTTTGATATGTCCGGACTGTTCTTCGCCAAGGATGTTTCCCGAGCCTCTGATATCCATATCATGGCTGGCGAGGGAGAACCCTGCCCCTAAGGTATCCAACGCCTGAAGAATGCTTAAACGGCGTTCGGCAATCGGTTTTAGCTGGCGTTTCGGCGGCACAGTAAAATAAGCATAACCTCGGGTTTTGCCGCGACCGACACGTCCTTTCAATTGGTATAGTTGCGCCAAGCCGAACATATCAGAACGGTAAACAATCATCGTGTTCACAGAAGGCATATCAATACCGGATTCAATAATTGTCGTTGACAATAACATATCCGCTTTGCCGTCAGCAAAATCGTTCATCACTTCTTCCAGATGTTTGACAGGCATTTGTCCGTGCGCCACAAGAATTTTTATATCCGGCACTAATTCTCGCAATTCGCCTTCAATATTAAAAATATCAGAAACACGCGGGCAGACGAAAAATATTTGACCACCGCGAAACTTTTCACGATAAATCGCCTCTTTTATCATCACTTTATCAAACGGCATGACAAATGTTCTGGCGGCTAATCTGTCCACCGGTGGTGTGGCAATAATACTCAATTGCTTTACACCGGTCAGAGACAGCTGCAAGGTTCTGGGGATTGGTGTGGCGGTCAACGTCAGCACATGAACATCTGATTTTAATTGCTTCAGCTTTTCCTTATGGGCAACACCAAAGTGCTGTTCCTCATCAATAATCAACAAACCAAGATTACAAAATTTGATGTCTTTGGATAACAGAGCATGAGTTCCGATAACAATTTCAACAGAACCTTCCGCCAAACCTTTTTTAGTTTCGGTCGCCTCCTTAGGCGTAACCAAACGGGAAAGCATTTTTACACGCACCGGAAAACCGGCCATGCGTTGTTTAAAATTGATGTAGTGTTGGCGCGCCAAAAGCGTGGTCGGAACAATCAAGGCCACTTGCGCCCCTGATGCCGCCACGGCAAATGCCGCACGCAAAGCCACCTCGGTTTTACCAAAACCGACATCACCACAAACCAAACGATCCATCGGGATGGCGGCGTTTAAATCTGCCATAACATCGGAAATGGCGTTTAACTGGTCATCGGTTTCATTATACGGAAAACGGGAACAAAAATCGTCAAACAGACCTTGTTGCGGCATAAAGCAATCGGCTTTTTTCAACTGTCTTTCCGCGGCGATTTTAATTAATTTCTCCGCAATATCCCTGATTTTGGCCTTAACTTTTGCCTTTTTAGCCTGCCATGCCGTTCCGCCCAAGACATCAAGCTGGATATTTTCATCCTCAATACCGTAGCGGGAAATAACCTCAATATTTTCGACCGGAACAAAAAGCTTAGCATCATTTGCATATAAAATTTTCAGGCAATCATGCGGCGCCCCGCCGGCCGTAATGTTTTCCAGCCCCTGAAAGCGACCGATACCATGTTCGACGTGAACAACCAATTCACCGATATTCAGAGAAGAAACATCGGCGATAAAATCTTTAGCCGTGACTTTCTTAGCTCGTCGGCGCAATCGTTCTCCCAAGATATCCTGTTCGGATATCAGACATAACCCCTCGCCGCGGAAGCCATTTTGCAAAGGCATAATCACCATCGCCACCTGATGTTTTTTTTCCTCGCTTTCTTTCCAGCTTTCCGCAAAGGTTAAATCCGCCGTTCCGTATTCATTCAACAAAGAGAAAATACGTTCCCGCGACCCTTCACTATAACAGGCAATGACGCGCCGCAGTTTTTTATT
>CATGXW010000166.1 GCA_949542085.1 uncultured Alphaproteobacteria bacterium | reverse complement strand
GGCCGATGAGAACCAGCGGGAAAGCTGGTTCGACTACAAGCGAAAGGCGGACGAATGAACGCCGCTCAGCTTTGCTGATGAGCGTCAGTGCAACTCGGAGAGTAATCCAGTCGTCCCGACCAAGAAAGCAACTCTTTACTTTCTCCTTAACAAACCTTCCTTTATGCCGCTTTTTGCAAAATCCGCTCCGATTTACCTATTATTAAAAATAATCAATTATACTTTGATGACTGTATATTTAAGGTTATCCCAATGATTAAAAGAAACATCATTCTTCTAAAATGGTATTATTTTTTTTGGAGGTTTCGTCCTCTATCCGCTTTGTTGATGATTTATTTTTATCAGATTACGCAATCTTATGCCACAGCAGCCGGCGTATTTTCTATTTTTAACATCGCTTATTCCATTGTCAAAATTCCCGGAGGATTATTGTCAGACGAATTCGGCCGCCGAAAAATTATTATTATCGCCGGTATCTTTTTAGTCATTTCGTTTATTCTTATGGCTCTGGCCGGAAATATCAATCTTGTGTGGATTTTATATTTATCCTCGGTTTTGTGGGGTACCAGTGAAGCTCTTCTCAGCGGTGCCACAGAAGCATTAATGTTTGAAACAACGGAAGAACTTAAAATAAAAAACGGATTTAAAGGGTTGTATGCCAAATCGATGTTTTCAGATCAGACAGGTTGTGCTTTCGGCGCTTTGTTTGCAACATGCTTTCTAAGCATGTTTTCCTTACGGTGGCTGGCATGGTTCTCTGTCTTGCCGAGCCTTTGCCAATTGGGATTATCTCTTTTCATTGTTGAACCGAAAAAAACACAGAAAAAGATATCCATGAAAAGTAATTTATTCTTATCATTGAAAGAAATCTGGCACAATAAAAAGTTGCGCTTTTATGTGGGAGCCGATATCTTGTTTTCCACCCTCGGAGATACCTCACACAGATTTGAGGTGGTGTATTTTCAAACGCTCGTGTCCGATTGGATTATAACCTTAACCAGATTTCTTAAACACATATGCGGAATGTTGGGATCTTTATTAACGCCCTTACTTAATAAACTAAGCTCTCCCAAAATTTATTTTGGTTCAATCACCATCAATTTATTTATCCGCATATCAGGCGTTATGCTGAACAATATTTGCACACCATTCGTCAATGCTTTTATCAACTTTTTCTATGTGACTGCTTCAAGCGCAAAAGCCGATATCCTTCAAAATTTATTCTCATCGGAAAGCAGAGCAACCAGCCGTTCAATCATCTTGTTTATTAAAGGGCTTTTGATGGCTTTAGTTATGTTTCTTGTCGGTATTTTTTCCGATATGTATGGACCGCGAATGGTTATGGTATTGTTTATTTTAATACGGGTTCTAATTCTCGGAATTATCTGCTTTATGGCAAAAAAACACTTGAACTTATTTATCATTCAAGAAAAAACAAAGACTAACCACTTTCAATAAAAAACACCAGCCGTAGACCGATATCGTCTTATAAAAAAAGCCCCGCGAACCTTAATGTCCGAGGGGCTTTTTTTTACATTTTAGAGAAAGCACTATGCTTCAAACGCGGGATATACCAGTAAATTTTATTCCGGTATATTTTCTTCCAGCGACGGGATTTAACCTTTTTCCAAATTTCACCGATAAAGATAACCATCAGAATCATGAGCATTCCCCACATATACATGATGATATCATCCAGCGAATGAAAAGAGAAACCGATCAACCCGAAAAGAGATATTATGCTGACGAGAACCAACACTACCGCAATTACGGTTATTTTTCCCGACTGCCATTGCATTTTTTGCACGCGTATAAAAGCGTCAGCTTCCTTGCGTCCTGCTGCAAAAATAACGGTATTCTCCCAAGAATCATAAACGGGATAACCGCACTCCTCCGGAGGAGCATTAAACTCATGGCAAAATTCGCGACGAGCTTCCTGTAATAATTTTTCTTTTTCCACGTTACAATAATTTAAGAATGATGTTTTGTTGAAATACACTATAGAAAAAAACAAACAAAAAGCAAGAAAAAAGCGCCCCGACGATTGTCGGGACGCCAAGAGTTAGAACAGGCGATTTGCCGAATTCATAATCTCTTCAGAGAGCTGCAGCAGGTTCGTTTTCTCGTCGAAACCGATACAAAGGATTTGGCGGCCGGCGGCTTTGTAGGCTTTCTCGATGACCTTCCAATCTTCCACTCCATTTTTGTTGAAGAGGATGATCTGGGGAACTTCGGGGAAGCAGGTCAGCATATACCAGGTGTGTGTCCCGGCGATGCCGATTGAACCGGAAAGCTGGCGGTAGAGGTTCCAGTACTTGACGTGCTGAACGCCTCTGATTCCGAAGACCTCTTCATCCTCGGTCAGACCGGGGACATAGAGGTTGAAATCCTTAGCCAGTTCGACCACGCTGTCACGGTCGTTGACCTTGTGAAAGTGCTGTCCAAGCACCAGTTGATGTCCTTCCTGCGTCTGCAACGGATGGAAAACCTCCAGCGGCAAGCTTTGTTGTTCCGCGGTGATGCCGCAATGACCATCACTTTTCAGTTTTTGCGGGATGAACAGAATGTTGTCGTCTTCTGTCAAACCGTTGAACTGAGGAAGCTCTTTCTGCTTCTCTTCTGCGACGGACAACCGGCTGGCGGCAAAAGCCTGCCACATTTCCGAGGAGATGTTGCCGGAGACGAGGTCGGTGCGAACATCCCACCCTTCACGGAGAAGAGCATCTCGTTCCTCCCAGCAAGCCTTGGCCATCTCAGGTGCAAAAGCTGACAGATTGTTGAAAATCTGATCAACTTCAGCGATGAAAGCCTCCTTTGTATCCTTCATGCTGAAAGCCACGGGAGTGAGGTTAGCAACTTTGGCGAGGTTAACACAGGCGAAGCCATGACCGAATCCTTCGGTAATTAATGCGAAATTCTTCATTTTTGTTTGTTGGTTAGTTATATGTTATTTTGTTCGTGTCAAAAGCAAACAAAAAAGATATCACATCAAAAAAACCTTGCAGTTCTTCTATTTACAATAGCTGACATAATAATCTTTTTTCATTAGTGATTATATCATAATTAACATC
>CATGXW010000165.1 GCA_949542085.1 uncultured Alphaproteobacteria bacterium | reverse complement strand
CGCCGCCGCCAGCATCGTTACACCGCAAAGTAAACTTAACAGTTTCTTTTTCATCCTATTTTCCTCCTTTAATCTAGAAACTCTATTACTCTAATTTAGAAAATTTATAATCAAAAACCAGATGACATAAAGCTAATTGCCAGCTAACCAAAAGATAAATACGGTAAAACTCATAACTGATATTGCCATTCCCAAACAGATATAATAACATATTCAAAAATCAAAGGAGCTTATGATGAATACAGAAGAATTAAATAAATTAAATTTTGAAGAAGCGTTGCAAATGCTGGAAAACATCGTTCGCGAACTGGAAGGCGGACGCATAAAACTGGATGATGCCGTTGCTTCCTATGAAAAGGCCATCGCCCTCAAACAACTTTGCGAAAACAAACTAAACGCCGCCCGCTTAAAAATCGAAAAAATAGAATTATCGCCCGACGGAAAATTAAACACCGCTCCGCTTGATGTTCCGGAGATGTAAATGCCTGACTTTTCCGAAAAACTAAAATCATACACCGAATACTTCAACCACGAACTTCCGCATTTTTTCCCCTTTCCTTCTGGAGCCGAAAAACGCGTTGTTGAAGCCATGCTTTATTCCGTAGCCAACGGCGGCAAACGTTTGCGCCCCTTTTTGGTGTCTGAAACAGCGGCTTTATTCGGTATTCCGCAACAACAATCTTTGCCAACGGCCGCCGCTCTTGAGTTTCTGCACTCTTACTCCCTAATTCATGACGACTTGCCGGCAATGGATAATGATGACTTACGCCGAGGCAAGCCGACATGTCACAAACAATTTGACGAGGCGACGGCGATTTTGGCCGGCGACGGTTTGTTGACGTACGCGTTCGAAATCTTATCCGATTCGCCAACAGCTTCTTCACCATCAACCCGCTGCGCGCTCATTTCTCTGCTGGCTAAAGCTGCTGGTGCTTTTTCAGGAATGATTGCGGGACAAATGCTCGACCTGTCCTCTGCGGATAACCTATCCTCTTCAGAACAGGAATTTTTAATTAAACATATCGAAGAAATGAAAACGGGATGCCTTCTTCGCTATGCTTGTGAAGCCGGAGCTGTTCTGGGCAATGCCTCAGACGAGCAAAAACAGGCGCTCATTACTTATTCCCGCAAAATCGGCATCGCATTTCAAATTACCGATGACATCTTGGATGTGGAAGGCAACCCTGCTTTAGTCGGAAAGACCTTAAACAAAGATGCCGCCCAAGGAAAAATGACTTTCGTCGGTTTATATGGTCTGGAAAAAGCCAAACAAATAGCTCGTCAATTGATAGAAGAGGCCAAAACAAGCATTAGCGTTTTCGGATCCAAGAACCAAACTCTCAAAGATTTGGCCGACTTTATCATCAGCAGAAACAAATAATGAACCGCAAATTTACTTATCGCGGGCAATAAACGTCAGATAAATATACTTGGTCAGGGGGGACGGTTTGTTAACCACCAGATTAACGGCTAACCGTCCGCCTGCCGGCAATTTAACAACATCCGGCGTTTGATTCAAAACCTGAAGCATTTGAACATCGCTGTCCAACATTTCAACATGAATAACCGGCAAATCGATATCCCGTTCCTTAGAGTTAACAATAAACCCTTTAATGGCTAATTTGCGGACATAATCTTCCTCAAACATGTCCCAAACGATATTTTCAAATTCCAATCCTTCCCCCGGAACAACGGATTGGATTCCGAAAGCACCATAGACATAATGCAAAAAAGGAAGCTGACGCACAATTTCAAAACGATACGAATAACAACACAGCAACAGCAAAACAACCGAAACACCGGCCAATGCCTTGCGAAAAACCTGACTGTGAAAACCAACAACTTTCTTAAACTTCAAAACAAACCGCTGCCAATGAGACAACTCATTCTCTGCTTTAAACAACCCTTCTGTTTGCTGGGAAAGACGCTTAAAAATGTCATCCATCGGATTATCATCTTCAGGTTTAGCCACCTCTTCCGTCGCATTAACGACATCATCCGTTCCTTGTTCCGCCTCGCCGGTTGAAATTTCCTCGACATTACTGCTCTCATCGGCATCACCCATTTCTTCAGGAACATCTGTTGCCGGCAAAACTTCCTCCGGCTCAACCTTTTCCGGACGATTCTGCAAATCAGCGGGCAACGCGGTAAAAACTTCGGCACAATTACTGCAACGCATCTTTTTCCCCTTTTCGGGAATCAACGCTTCATTAATTTCATAAGCTGCCATACATTTGGGACAATGAATTAACATTCTTTTTAACCTCTCAAATTCACTATAAAAATAAAAAGCGTTTAATCAACGAAAAAAAATGCTTTATTAAATAAATAATTGCGATATCTTGGTTGCATCACAGAAAGGAGAATGCTTTTGATTACCTCACCCAAAGGAAACGCAAACATTATCGAGATGCAAAATGTCGGTATTCGTTATGGACAAGGCCCTGAAATTTTAAGTGACATACGTCTGGCTCTTCCCAAGGGCTCCTTTCACTTTTTGACCGGAAAAAGCGGCGCCGGAAAAACCTCGCTGCTCAGCATGATGTATCTGGCTCAAAAACCAAGTCGTGGCACCGTCAGCGTTTTTGGTAAAGACATCAACTTTACCCATCGCGACAATCTGGCAATGCTCCGCCGACGGATTGGCGTCGTTTTTCAGGATTTCAGATTGTTGGATCACCTGAGCGCCTTTGATAATGTCGCCCTGCCTTTACGTGTTTGCGGAATGGATGAGCGAGAAATCAGAAAACGTGTTAATGAGCTTCTCTCATGGGTCGAACTTGATCGCCATATATTGGATACGACAGCCACCCTTTCCGGCGGAGAAAAACAGCGCATCGCCATTGCCCGCGCCGTGATTAACCGTCCGGATTTGCTACTGGCGGACGAACCGACAGGTAACGTTGACAACGATATTGCCCCAAAACTGATGAAGCTGTTTGTGGAACTCAACAAATTGGGAACAACCGTCGTTATCGCCACTCACTCAGAAAAGCTTATCAATGATTTTGCCTTTCCGCGCCTCCATTTGCAAAACAGAGGCTTGCGCGTTTATTATCCGTCCGACACGTCATTAA
>CATGXW010000164.1 GCA_949542085.1 uncultured Alphaproteobacteria bacterium | reverse complement strand
AAGCCCTGTTGATTGACAGTTGGTATGACAGCTATCTCGGCGTTATCATTTTGGTTCGGGTGCATGATGGGGTGTTGCGCAAAAAAACGCAAATCCGCATGATGTCAAACAATGCCACCTATCTGGTTGACCGTGTGGGGGTATTTTCACCGAAGATGACCGAAGTTGACGCGTTGTATCCGGGGGAAGTCGGCTATATTACCGCCAGTATTAAGAGTGTGAGCGACTGTAGTATCGGTGATACGATTACCGATAACCGCAAGCCGTGCGAACAGCCGTTGCAAGGTTTTAAACCCTCCGTTCCGGTGGTGTTCTGCTCGATTTTTCCGGTGGATTCCAGCCAGTATGAAGCCTTAAAAGACGCTTTGGCAAAGCTCAAGCTTAATGACGCCAGTATTGATTATCAGAATGAAAACTCGGCGGCCTTGGGGTTGGGATTTCGCTGCGGTTTCCTTGGCTTGTTGCATATGGAAATTATTCAGGAGCGTTTGGGGCGTGAGTTTGATTTGGATTTAATCACGACAGCGCCGTCTGTGGCTTATAAAATTCACATGACCAACGGCAATGAGATTTTGTTGCATAATCCTGCGGATATGCCCGATGTGACCAGCATCAAATCTATTGAAGAACCGATGGTTAAGGCGACAATTTTGGTGCCGGACACATATCTTGGTTCGGTCTTAAAGCTTTGTACCGAACGCCGTGGCGAGCAGGTCGAATTGACATATGTGGGTAGTCGGGCGATGGTGGTTTATAAAATCCCCTTAAATGAAATCGTGTTCGATTTTTATGATCGTCTGAAATCCATTACCAGCGGCTATGCCAGCTTTGATTATGAGCTTGTTGGTTATGAGGAATCTGATTTGGTCAAGGTGCAGATTTTGATTAATGAAGAGCCGGTTGACGCTCTGGCGTTTTTGTGTCACCGTTCGGAAGCCGAAGCTCGCGGACGTCAGATTTGTGAACGCCTGAAAGATCTTATTCCGCGGCATTTGTTTAAAATTCCTCTGCAAGCCGTTATCGGAGGTCGTGTTGTCGCTCGTGAAACCATTTCCGCCCTGCGTAAAGATGTGACCGCAAAATGTTATGGTGGTGACGTTACTCGTAAGCGTAAGCTTTTGGATAAGCAGAAAAAAGGTAAGCAGCGGATGCGGCAATTCGGCAAGGTCGAAGTTCCTCAATCGGCGTTTATTGAGGCGCTGCGCATTGGCGACCAATAAAAAGGTGGTCTAGCTGGTGACTAATACAGATTTCGCGGGTTGGCAAAATGCTCATGTACTTCTATGTACACTCCGCTTTTGTCACCCTAAAATCTTATTATTCACGCACGCTATACAACCTTTTTGTAAAAAATCAGTCTTTGGTTTTCTAGAGCAATTTTGTGCAATCTCAGAAAATCCACGTACGTTTATGTACGCTAGGATTTTCTTCGCTTTCAAAATTACTCTATAAATTCCAAATCTTGAGCTTTTTAAAAAGCTTGTATAAAGGTCATCTAGAGGCATTTTTTCGAGGTTCGAAAAATTCATGTACTTCTATGTACGCTAAAATTTTTCTCACTCTTAAAATACCTCTATCTGAACTATTCTCTAACCTTTTTGAAAAAGACATCTATTGATTTTCTAGAGCAACAAAGAATTTTCATTTGAATTAGTTGACGATTAACCTTTCTGATCTACATTATTCTCTATAACAAAAGGAGAATCGGAATGGCTCGGGCTATAATTTTAATGATGGATTCATTTGGTATCGGCGGGGCGCCGGATGCCGCTGATTTCGGCAATGCCGGCGCGGCAACGTTGCAGCATACCGCAACGGCAAACGGAGGATTGAAAATTCCTAATCTGTTATCGTTGGGGTTGGGAAAAGCGGCGCTTGCCGCAACGGGAGATGTTGTGGATTATGGGACACAACCCTCTGCGCAGTTGTCGCTACCGTCAAAGTTCGGGCATGCCAAAGAAATTAGTCGTGACAAGGATACTGTTTCCGGTCACTGGGAAATGGCCGGTCTTCCCAATCTTAGCGGGTGGGGGCATTTTAAGCCGGATTATCCGTCTTTTCCCGCAGAGTTAGTTGAGAAAATCGTTCGGGAATCCGGTATTTCTGGAATTCTTGGCAATAAGGCGGCATCCGGCACGGTGATTATTCAAGAGTTGGGCGAAGAACATTTGCAAAGCGGCAAACCGATTTTTTACACTTCGGCTGACAGCAATATGCAGATTGCCGCTCATGAAGAAAAGTTTGGTTTGGACAAGCTTTATAAATTGTGTGAAGTGGCTTATAAACATGTTCAGCCCTATAACATCGGGCGGATTATTGCTCGTCCGTTTATCGGTGAACAAAACGGCAGTTTTGTGCGGACAACCAACCGTAAAGATTATGCGGCGCAGCCGTTTGGCGAAACGCTGCTCGACCGTCTGAAAGCGGCCGGTGCGGCGGTGATTGCTATCGGTGCCATCAATGACATTTATGCGCACCGCGGGATTACCAGAGGCGTGCATGCCGCCAAACTTGAACAATTGTGGGATGTGACATTGCAAGAGATTGACAATGCGCCGAATTTCAGTCTGGTGTTTACCAACTTTGAGGATTTTGATATGTATTACGGGCATCGGCGAGATGTGAAAGGCTACGCCGAGGCTTTGGAATATTTTGACCGCCGGTTGCCGGAGATTGTACCGTATTTGCAAGATGACGACATCGTCTTTATTACCGCAGATCATGGTAATGACCCGACGTGGGAAGGGACAGATCATACCCGTGAGCAGGTTCCGGTGCTGATGTTTGGTAAGAATGTCAAACCTTGTGATATCGGACAGCGGGGAACGTATGGTGATATTGCACAGACAATTTGCGATTATTTTAATCTGCCGCCGATGCCGTATGGCAAAAGCTTTTTGCATGAGGGCGAATAGATGTATAAAGCGACCAATCTTCCGTTTGGAAAGCATGTTTTTTTAGGGGCAAAGGGTGGTGTGTCTGATGGGATATATAACAGTTTGAATGTCAGCATAATCAGTGGCGACAAACCTGAAAACGTGCGCCGGAATCTGGAAATTGCCGCCGGTTTTTTAAGTACGACGCCCGAACGGTTGAATATGATGA
>CATGXW010000163.1 GCA_949542085.1 uncultured Alphaproteobacteria bacterium | reverse complement strand
AAATAAGTTACCAAACGCTGGTCAAAGTCTTCACCGCCTAAGAAAGTATCACCATTGGTGGATTTCACTTCGAACACGCCATCGCCGATTTCCAAAATAGAAATATCGAATGTACCACCGCCCAAGTCATAAACAGCAATCGTTCCGCTGGCTTTTTTATCCATGCCATAAGCCAAAGCTGCGGCTGTCGGCTCGTTGATGATACGCAGAACATCCAAACCGGCAATTTTACCAGCATCTTTGGTTGCCTGACGCTGAGAGTCATTAAAATAAGCCGGAACGGTAATAACTGCTTTGTCAATCTTTTCGCCCAAATAGCTTTCGGCATATTCCTTAATCTTTTGCAGAACGATAGCGGAAATCTGAGAAGGCGCATATTTCTGACCTTTAACCTCAACCCAAGCATCGCCATTGTCACCATCAACGATTTTGAACGGAACCAAAGCCTTGTCTTTGGCAACTTCCGGAGAATCAAAACGACGACCAATCAAACGTTTGATGGCAAACAGAGTGTTTTCCGGATTGGTGACAGCCTGACGCTTCGCCGGAAAACCGACCAAACGTTCATTATCCGTGAAAGCCACCATAGACGGCGTGGTTCTTGCACCTTCCGAGTTCTCCAAAACCTTAGCCTCGCCACCTTCCATAACGGAAAAGCAGGAGTTTGTCGTTCCAAGGTCAATACCGATAACTTTATTGCTCATGATTTTTTCCCTTTGTTATAAAACTTAGTCAAATTGTTTTTCTAAAAGGTTATATAGGGATGCAAAATCGGTGATGCAAGTCTGTTTTGAGATTTTTTTGAATTATTTAAAAAAGAAAGGAACCGGAAAAACTTCCGGCTCCTCGCTTAAAAAATAATTCGATAAGGATACCTGCGATCATCTTCAAGACAATCGGCTTTGTCCAAACATTCCGGACGGCCACGCTTGGCGTTAAAAAGAAAACTTTCCGCAGTCATCAGTTCTTCAGGAAGAGGGTCGCCACCGTATGATTTCAGGGTGCTGTTGATTGCCCACCAGTCTTCACGAAGAAGATCCCACATCCTTGAACCACCAAGACTGCCGGTTTTTCCCTTAAATCGGCTTAGCGCCGCTTTTTGAACCGCATTTTTGAAAGTGTCCGGCTCCGGCTGTTTGAGGGGAATAACCACACCGTTAACACGAATGCCGAAAACTTTCTCTTTCCATGGAGCATACCACACTCGTGTTTTTTCGATCCAAATAATCGGACCATCACAAATTTCTGACATAATTGTAAAGATTAAGTTAGTAATACGTTCTCTGCACTTAATCTATATGTTTTCGGACAAAGAGTCAAATGTTTAATAGCGCCCCTTACCCGTCGAAATTTCATAACCGGTATTACCGTCAACAACAGAATTGGCAAAGGCAAAATCCGTCGAATTGACAGCATGAATACGATATAAAGCCTCGCCTTGTTCGACCCTATCCCCGACTTTTTTCAACAAATCCAATCCGGCGCCGGGGTATCGGCTTGCTCCGGCCAAAACACCTATGCGGTTAATGCGCGCATTATCAATGCTTTCAACCTCGCCACTCACGGGAGAAACAATATCCCTTGTCAAATTCCCCAATTGCGGCTGAGGCGCTTTTCCCTGCCCATAAATAATTTTATTCATTGCCTCAAGAGCCCGACCCGATGTCAATATCTCTTTCGCCACATGATATCCCTGTCCGCCACGCAACTTGGGATCAAACTCTAAAATACGACCGGCTAAGAACAATGATTTTTCAAGCAAATCCTGCGGCGCATCTTCTTTGTTGCGCAAAATTTTCATAATATCTCTGGCTTCCAACACGGCTCCAATGCCATTGCCTATCGGTTCACTCCCATCTGTAATCACGGCATCAATCTCAATAGAAAGCATATCTCCCACATATTCCACCAGTTTGCGCAAACGCATCGCCTCGTTTGTGGATTTTACACGAGAGGTCGGCCCAACAGGAATATCCACTACAAGATGCGTCACACCGGCAGCTAATTTGATTGCCAAAATAGAGGCCGCCAAATGTTGCTGTTGTGTCAAACCGATATGTCGTTCAACATCCGAAACAATCTTATTGGCATCGGCAATCGGCAAACTCTGATAACACCCGATCACGCCTCGGTTTTCTTTTAACAAGGAACGAAACTGTTTTTCATCCAAATCAACATTAGCCAACACACCCATCGTATCCGCCACACCGGCACAAGAAGATAACGAACGGGAACATGTTTTCGCCATCGGCAATCCATAGGCCGCAACAATCGCCGTGATAACAATATCCGTCTTATTTCCGGGGACACCTCCGAAACAATGGTGATCAACAACAATATCTTCGTTTTCCCAACGAAATGTGTTGTCCCCAATCAGAGCCTCGGTAAACGCCAAAACCTCCGAAGTGGTCATAAACGAACCGGACGCCACCAAAAATGAAGCAATATCCATATTGGAATAACGTTTTGCCGCAATATCTCCGACAATTCCGCCATATTCGGCCGCGCTCAAAATATTTCCGGCGATTTTCTTTTTTATGGAAACCAAACTAGGAGCCGGCGGCGATAATGTTAAAGAAATTTTAGCTCCCTCAGGCAGGTTGATTTGACGAAAGGCCTCCGTGTTTAATGCCAACTCGTCAGGCTTGACGACCTTGGCGTCATCCACGACTTGTAAAAAAGCATAAACAGGACGAACGCCGCCATGTATCTCAACTCTGGTCAGGGTCTTAATATCATCGACCTTATAATCCACGCAATCCTTATGTACATACGCCAAATTTTCATTAAATGAATTTATTGCCAAATGCTTGAGACCGAGCATCAAAATACCTTTCAAATCGAGCCTGTTTAATATGTTATTATCACACCGGATGTCTTTAATATTCGTTAACAAACATTATGAACCGTCTGAGGAATGTTTTATTTAAAAGAATCCACAGTTTTTTATGCATTTTTTATGGACTCTTGCCAAGAGTCGCAATTTGATTTATCAAGGATTCAGAGGGGTTTAATTTATGCCAAAAACGTGTTTTAAAACATTTGTTTACAGTTTTTGCATATCTCTGTTTGTGATTTTCGTCATAAACAGCGCATTTTGGCATGCCTCCTCTCC
>CATGXW010000162.1 GCA_949542085.1 uncultured Alphaproteobacteria bacterium | reverse complement strand
TTTTCTCGGCTTGGTTTTAAAGATGGTTATCAGCGTCAAGGGCGTGTTTGATGATCCGAAAATGACAGTGTTGTATGAATTGTCCGGCAAGACTTTGGCTGAAGCAAAGCTTAAAAATTCCGATGCTCGTTGGCGGGTGATGGATTTTTTGAAGTTTGCACCGTTTAATCGGCAGGATATTGCCGCCGGCGCAGGGGTGGGACAATCTGTCATTAAAAGTCTGATTGATGCCGGAGTATTGCGGCCGGTGATGATTGAAGACAAAAAAGAATTTAAATCGCCAGACGCTGCCTATCAAAAAGTTAATCTGACAGATGAACAACAGGCGGCAGCCGGTCAATTATCCTCGGATATCGGGAACGGGTTTAATGTGACGCTGCTGGACGGTGTAACCGGTTCCGGTAAGACGGAAGTTTATTTTGAAGCGGTAGCCAAGGCTTTGGAACTGGGGCAACAAGTTTTGATTATGGTGCCGGAAATCGGTTTGACCAGTCAATGGCTGGGACGTTTTGAGCGGCGTTTCGGTGTCAAGCCCGGAAAGTGGCATTCTGCACTGGGCAATCGGGAACGGATTGACACATGGAAAGCGGTTGCCGAGGGGCGGGTTCAGGTGCTTGTTGGGGCTCGTTCGGCCTTGTTCTTGCCGTATCAAAATCTGGGGCTGATTGTTATTGACGAAAGTCATGACCAATCTTTTAAGCAGGAAGACGTGGTCAATTATCAGGGGCGCGATATGGCAATCATGCGTGCCAAATATGAAGATATTCCGCTTATTTTATCAACGGCGACACCAGACATGGAAACTGTGGTTAACGTTGATGAGGGCAAGTATGATGTTGTGGCATTGAAGAGCCGTTTTGCCGAAGCTGTTTTGCCGGAAATTAAAATCATTGATTTGAAAAAAGACAAGCCTGTTAAACGTCCGAAAACGGATGGCAGCGGCAGTGAGCCTTCGTGGTTGGCGCCGACTTTGGTTCAGGCTTTGAAAGATAATTTTGACAGCGGAGAGCAGTCAATGCTGTTTTTGAATCGCCGCGGTTATGCGCCGTTGGTGATTTGTCGCGATTGCGGTCACAGAATCCAATGCCCTCATTGTACGGCTTGGTTGACGGAACATCGGCGCGCTAAAACGCTTATTTGTCATCACTGCGGATTTATGATGCCGACACCGGCAGAGTGTCCCGAGTGTCACTCTGAAACAGGGTTGACGGCTTGCGGGCCAGGGGTTGAGCGGGTGGCCGAAGAAGTGAAAAATCGTTTTCCGTTGGCGCGTGTCAAAGTTTTATCCAGTGATTTTACGACCAATTTTTTGGAGGTGTCTCAGGTCATTAAAGAGATGGAGGAGGGGAAAATCGACATTCTTATCGGGACGCAGATTTTGGCCAAAGGACACCATTTTCCCGATTTGACATTAGTGGGAATCGTTGATGCAGATTTGGGTTTGATGGGGAGCGATTTGCGAGCCGGCGAACGGACTTTTCAGTTGTTGTCCCAAGTGGCGGGGCGAGCTGGTCGCGGGCAGAAAAAAGGAACAGTCTATTTACAGACGCTTTATCCTGAAAATGCGGTGTTGCAGGCTTTGGTTGCCAATGACCGCACGCGTTTTCTCAATTTGGAAAAGAAATCACGACGGATTTTGAAAATGCCGCCGTTCGGAAAGTTAGCCGCTGTGATTGTATCGGGAATTAATCAGGATGAAACGGAAAAAACCGCTGTTTGGTTAGGGCAGGTGGCGCCGAACACCGAGTTTATTTCGACATTAGGACCGGCGCCGGCGCCGATATTTATGTTGCGCAACAAATACCGTTATCGTCTTCTTTTGAAAACCTCTAAAAATATCCGTATTCAGGATGTTTTGCGTGATTGGCTGAGCCGAATTAAAATTCCCAACAGGGTGAGAGTGGAAGTGGATATAGATCCGTACTCTTTCTATTAAAAGGTTGTATAAAGGTCATCTAATACTATCAGGACGAAAGTTTCCTCACGTACGTTTTATGTACGCTCCGGTACTTTCGCCCTTAAACTTAGGTATCTAGTGTTCGCTGCGGAATACTAAGTATTCCTAGCTCAACAAGATATTACAAAGAGCTTGCAGACAAAAACAACCAGAGCATTGGTTGTTTTTTCTTAGCGCTTATTATATGCCTCTTTCTCCAACCTTTTTGAAAAAAAAAGCTAGTCTAGCTGGTGACTAATACAGATTTCGCGGGTTGGCAAAATGCTCATGTACCTCTATGTACACTCCACTTTTGCCACCCTAAAATCTTATTATTCATGCACGCTATCCAATCTTTTCTGTAAAAATGTAGTCTTTGGCGTTTTTACAAAAAAACGTAAACAGATTATTTTTGTGGAAAGGTGAAAAGTTTTTTACAAAAGCGTGGCGGATAAGTTATTTATTAATAAAATAGAAACCAATTGAAATTATGATGTGCTCATCTTTTTTGAAAATTAAGAGTTTGTAACGTGAAAAAGAATTCTAAAACAAAAATAGCCATGACTTATGCTACAGCATTGTATGATGCCGCGGCGGAAAATAAGGTTGAAGCCAAAGTTTTTGCTGATGTTGAAAAACTTAGCACTCTTGTCGCTAAGGATGATAAAAAAGATGTCTTAATGAAAATTTCCACCAAGTTGGGTTGGTCGGAGGATACGTTGCGTTGCTTGGAGATTGTTTCCGAGAATCGCCGTTTTCGCGAGTTGCCGCAGATTTTGAGCGAGTTTGTGCATGTCTATTATACACGCCATAATGTTGTGGAAGTTAGTGTCGAATCTGTAAAAAAACTCAGTGCCGCACAAGATAAGAAGTTGCAAGCTCAATTAGAAAAGTTTTTGAATAAGAAAATTGTTGTTTCTTATAAAATTGCTCCCGAACTTATCGGCGGGCTTAGAATTAAGTTTGGTTCGGAAATGATTGATAATTCAATCCTCTCCAAGCTGAATCGTTTGGAAAATGTAATGAAAGGTGTACAGTAATGTCGGTATCAGCCAGTGAAATATCTTCCATTATCAAGGAGAAAATCGCTCATTCCGATGTCAAGGCCGATGTCGCCGAAGTTGGACAGGTGTTGTCCGTCGGTGACGGTATTGCTCGCATTTACGGATTGGATAAAGTTCAGTC
>CATGXW010000161.1 GCA_949542085.1 uncultured Alphaproteobacteria bacterium | reverse complement strand
TGTCGCGGCATATTCTGCTCCGGGATTCCCTAAACCGACGATAAGAAACATAAAAAACCTCTAAAAAAGAAGAAAGTAATTTTAGGGAGATAGATAGAGCGATTTTAACGGCGAAAAAAATTTTAGTGTACAAAGAAGTACATGAATTTTTTGAGACCGGAAAAAATCGCTCTAGATACTCGATAAAATTATTTTCTCAGAAAGCCAAAATACGTCTTACTTTCTCAAGAAGTCAACATGCAACGGCGCATCAGACACCGGATGGAACTGCACATCTTGGCAAGCGACTTTGATTTTTTTGCCGTCTAAAACAACTTCGATATCAGCATTATAAAAACCAGCTGTATCCAAAGCTTTTTCCAATTCAACCGGGTGCAAAGAAATCATAACGCTTTCTTGTTTTCCACCATAAATAACGGCAGGAATGCGACCCTCACGACGACACGCACGAGCTGCCCCCTTACCTGCTTTCTCACGCTTTTCAGCATTAAATGTAATAGATACCATTTTTAAATTCCTTAAAAAATTAAACAAACCCATCCGGCCTCCAGGGGTGCCGTGACAGGTGAGTTGACTCATACATCACTTTTTTCTATTTTTCAAGAATTTTTTAAAAAACGAAACGCCGTCTTTTCACAAAGACGACGCTCCCTCTTAGCACGATGACATTCTGCGATAAACGCCGTACATCATAATACTAACCAACACCCACAAGGCTATCGGGTAGTAGTTCATATAATACGGCTGATATATGTCTGGAAACATAGCATGATTTTCCAACAGATGTTCTGTACGAAAAACAGCCATCACACCGATACCGCAAACCACGGCAATTATGATCAGCTTTGCGGTCTTTCTGTAGCGCTCTGCAAGCTTGACCTTAGCGTCATGAAGAACGACACAAACCAAAACCACCAGCATGATGATGATAAAAAAATATGCACTCATGTTACTAGGCATTAAAAGGATTAATAATTTCTTTTTCTAATTCACAACAGACTTACATTTTAGACAAAAAAGCATAAAAGTCAAGAAAAAAGCCGAGAATAAAAATCCTCGGCTTTTTTTTACAAACAGCTCCGATTACTTTTCGAGATCTTCGCCGGTTTCCTGATTTACACGCTTAGCAGAAAGCTTAACCTTGCCGCGATTATCAGTTCCCAGACACTTAACCCAAATCGAATCACCTTCTTTATAGAATTCGGAAACGGTTGCAATTCTTTCCGGCTTAACTTCGGAAATATGAACCAAACCTTCGGTTGTTCCCAAGAAACGAACGAACGCACCAAAATCCATAATCTTGGTCACAACACCATGATAGATTTTGCCTTCTTCCGGTTCGGCAACAATACCCATAATCCATTCCAAAGCGGCATCGCCGTCTTCTTTTTTCATGGATGCAATTTTAACAACACCGTCATCAGTAATGTCAATTTTGGTATGGGTTTTTTCAACGATTTCACGAATAACCTTACCACCTGTGCCGATAACTTCACGGATTTTGTCAACCGGAATTTTAATGGCGACAATACGCGGAGCCTTGTCAGAAACATGCGGACGCGGTTCGGCAATAGCCTTGGCCATTTCACCCAGAATATGAATACGTCCTTCATGAGCCTGAGCCAAAGCTGTTTTCATGATATCTTTAGTAATAGACGTGATTTTAATATCCATCTGCAAAGCGGTAACACCGTCTTTTGTTCCGGCAACTTTGAAATCCATATCGCCGAGGTGATCTTCATCACCGAGAATATCGGTCAATACGGCAACACGACCGTCATCTTCCTTAATCAAACCCATCGCAATACCCGCAACCGGCTTTTCCATCGGCACACCGGCCGACATCAGAGACATGGTTGTACCGCAAACGGTTGCCATAGAAGAAGAACCGTTAGATTCCATAATCTCGGAAACCACACGGATGGTATAAGGGAAAGCATCTTTGTCTTTCGGCATCATCGGGTGAATAGCGCGCCACGCCAATTTTCCGTGACCGATTTCACGACGTCCCGGACTGCCGATACGACCGCATTCACCAACAGAGAACGGCGGGAAGTTGTAATTGAGCATAAAGTCTTCTTTATATTCGTCTAACAAACCATCGATAATCTGGGCATCTTCACCGGTACCTAAAGTCGTCACAACCAAAGCCTGTGTTTCACCGCGGGTAAACAGTGCAGAACCGTGAGCCATCGGCAAAACGTCAACCTGACATTCAATCGGACGAACCGTCTTGGTATCACGCCCGTCAATACGATGACCTGTTGTCAAAACGGCTTCACGCATAACTTTGTGCATCAATTTTTCGATAGCGTCGCCAACATAGCGGACTTCCAATTCGTTTTCAGGATCAATTGTTGCCTTAACCTCTTCAGAAGCCTGACCAACCAAAGTACCACGTTTCAGCTTGTCGGTTTCTTTGAAAGCTTCGGCAAATTTAGCGCCGAATTCTTTTTCGATTCTGGCATACAGAGCGTCAAACTCAGGCGGGAACACCGGAGCTTCCCAAGCTTCTTTACCGGCTTCGGCTTTCAATTCGCCAATCAGTTTAATAACCGGCTGGAAGCTGTCAAAACCAAACATAACAGCGCCCAACATTGTCTCTTCAGACAACTCTTGCGCTTCTGATTCAACCATCAAAACACCTTCTGAGGTACCGGCGACAACCAATTCCAAATCAGTGTCTTTAAGTTGTTCAATTGTCGGATTCAAAATATATTCACCGTTTTTATAACCGACTTTCGCACCGGCGATAGGACCCAAGAACGGAATACCCGAAATTGCCAAAGCAGCGGATGCCGCAATCATAGCCGGAATATCAGAGTCGGTGTTTTGGTCGTGAGAAAGAACCGTACAAATAATCTGAACTTCATTTTTGAACGCGTCAGGAAACAGCGGACGGATCGGACGGTCAATCAAACGAGACAACAAAACTTCACGTTCGGAAGGTTTGCCTTCACGTTTCATAAAGCCGCCGGGGACCTTTCCGGTTGCATAATATTTTTCCTGATAATTAACGGTTAAAGGGAAGAAATCCTGATCGGCTTTTGCTTCTTTAGCGGCAACGACGGTTGCTACAACAACGGTTTCTCCATAAGTGGCAATTACAGCGCCAGTTGCCTGACGG
>CATGXW010000160.1 GCA_949542085.1 uncultured Alphaproteobacteria bacterium | reverse complement strand
CGTTCCCACAGAACCTCCCATAAATGAGAAATCAATTGCGGCAATAACACAAGTAATCCCGCCGATTTCTCCTTGCGCAACTTTAACAGCATCGGTATTGCCGGTCATTTTACGATAATTTTTCAAACGGTCGGTGTATTTTTTGGAATCCTTAAAATTAAGGGGGTCTTCCTGCAGTCTCGGCAGTGTCACCAACTTGTATTCGCCTTTATCAAACAACAGGTCAAAACGCTTATCCAAAGGCATCCGCAAATGATGATCGCAAGCCGTGCAAACGAAATTGTTTTTTTCCAATTCTTTATTGAAAAGCATTTGACCACATTCGGGACATTTAACCCATAAATTGTCAGCAATTTCTTTTGTTGTAATCTTTTTCAGTTTGGGGCGGACAAAGTCAGAAAGCCAGTTCATAGTATAGATAATCCTTTTAATTTAAGCTGTTATTTCGCAACAGGATGAAACATGTTATCATCGGCGACAGGTTGTTTTTTGCGAAACAGATTTTTAAAGCGTTCCTTAAAGCTCAATTTGGGTTTCTTCGCCTCAAGCTCTTTTAAGGTTTCAAGATTTTCATGGAGATTTTCCATTTCTTTGACCAGCTTCTGCTGTTCTTTATTCAATTTTTTGTTTTGGCGTTTTTGATTACGCAAAGCTTTGCGTACCGGCGCGTAAGACAACCATGCAAACAACTCGCCGAGGAGGAAGCCAAAAAAGATGAAGAAAACAATCGCCACGCTGAGGGAAACCGTGATTTCGATGTAAAACGGCCATAGGTTAAAGGTTGCCAAATCGTTATTCACAAAAGCAAAAACAAAAATAACGACTAACAACGGCAGTCCTATAAGCATTTTTACAAAACCCATGGGCGACACTCCTAAAAACAAAAATGAATTGTTATTTATTTAGCAATTCAAATAACTGTTTACCAGTCTTGAAGTGAGGAATATTACGCTCTTCAACCTGAACCTGTTCACCAGTACGCGGATTTTTGGCTACGCGCGGGGTGCGAGTGCGAACGGAAAAAGCTCCAAAGCCGCGAAATTCGACTCTATCACCATTAGCCAGTGTCGAAATAATTTTATCAAAGACAACGGCAACGATTTTTTCAACATCCTTTAACATCAGATGCGGATTTTTGCTCGCAATTTTTTCAATCAATTCAGATTTTGTCACTTTTATTACCTCTTTTCTTTTTTTTTATTAAGTTATCTCTTTTTGTTATAATTATCAATATTACAATTCAAAAAAAAGCCAAAATTTATTCATCACTTATCCAAAGGGATTTTATTCATCATTGGCCAATCTGGGAAGAGCCTGATGTTCCGGCGCCTCACCCAATTCGATATTTTCGATTTTTTGAATTCTTTTACCAATTTTTCCCGATGATATTTTTATCCCCTCAACATCCTCGTTTGCCTGTTTGAAATGACGACTAAGACTGTCAATCCGACCATCAAGACGAGAAATATCTTCCACCAATACGCCAACCTCTTTTTGAATAACGCCGGCCATTTCCCGCATTTTAGCATCTTTCAGAATAGCACGGATTGTGTTAAGCGTCGCCATCAGGGTTGTCGGAGAAACAATCCAGACCTTTGCCCGATAAGACGCCTCAACCACATCGGTAAAATTGGCGTGCAATTCAGCATAAATCGCCTCGCTGGGCAAAAACATCAATGCCGACTCGGCCGTTTCTCCGGGGAGGATATATTTTTCGGAAATATCTTTAATGTGCTTTAAGACAGAAGCCCGAAAAAAGCGCTCGGCTTCAATTTTCTCACGATCGCCGGACGCCTGCCGCAAAGCCTGATAACTTTCGAGCGGAAATTTAGCGTCAATAACGATTGTCCCCGGAGGATTGGGAAGCGTTAAAACGCAATCCGCCCGTTTGGTATTGGACAACACCACCTGAAAAGCATAGGCGTTCGGCGGCAAAACCGAGGTCACCAAATCATTGAGTTGGATTTCTCCGAAAGCACCGCGCGCCTGTTTGTTTGACAAAACTTCCTGCAAAGACACAACCTGCTCGGATAAAGACGATATTTTTTGCTGAGCGACATCTATCTTAGCCAACCGCTCACGCAAATCCGTCAAGGTTTCCGTTGTTTTAGCGGCGTTTTGCTGAAGTCCGTCTCCAACGCTTTTAGTTACGGCCAACAGCTTTTCATCCATGATTTTTAAAACAGCCAGCTTTTGTTCCTGAATGGCCTGAGCAATTTTATTCTGCTCGGCGGCGCTGTATTCGCCAAGCTGAGACAAACGTCCCGCCAACTCAGCCTGTCCGCGCAACAGAATGTCACCGAAAGAATGCAGGTCTTTTTTGTTGCGACGCATCAACAAAACAATAACGTTTACCAAGCACAAGAATCCGATTAAGGATAAAAGAATGAGCTCGGCCTGTTCTTTTGTTATGTTATTTAGAATCTGCAAAACGACGCCCCATTCTCAGGAATTTTTCGGTCCGACGCTTTTTCAAATCATCACCGTTCATCGGGAGCAATTCTTTCAAGTGCTTCAAAATACTGTCACCGACACGTTCAATAGCGGACAGAGGCGCACGATGAGCTCCACCCAGCGGCTCGCTGATAATCTCATCAATCACCCCGAGATTACGCAAGTCCTGAGCGGTCAGGCGCAATGCTTCCGTCGCTTCTTTCGCCTTATCAGCCGAGCGCCACAAGATGGAAGCGCAACCCTCAGGAGAAACAACGGAATAAACAGAATGTTCCAGCATCAAGACCCTGTTGGCCGTCGCAATAGCAATCGCCCCACCGGAACCACCTTCACCGATGACCACTGAGACAATCGGCGCTTTGATTTTCAAACATTTTTCAATAGAAGAAGCAATCGCCTCGGCCTGTCCGCGCGCTTCGGCCTCCACTCCGGGGAAAGCCCCAGATGTGTCAACGAATGCGATAACCGGCATATTGAATTTATCAGCCAAATCCATCAAGCGCTGAGCTTTGCGGTATCCTTCCGGTTTGGCCATGCCAAAATTGTAACGAACACGAGACTCAATATCATGCCCTTTTTCCTGTCCCAACACAACGACGGAAATCCCTTTAAAACGACCGATACCGCCAATCATCGCCTCGTCGTCGGCAAACAGACGATCACCACACAAAGGCGTAAAATCTTCAA
>CATGXW010000159.1 GCA_949542085.1 uncultured Alphaproteobacteria bacterium | reverse complement strand
TTTACCAGCATCGCGGGGTTCTTAGGATTTGGCGCACTTGCTAAAGTGACTTGGACTGTACTCCACACTTTCGGCTGGGCCGACATGCCTCTGACGGATTTGTGGTACGCACTTATCCCCGGCGCTTTCTTTCTGGCGATTGCCCTGATAACCTTCCTTATCAAAGTTATCATCGCAGTATGGAAAAGCTCCTCAGATTACATATCTGACCAGTGGAGAAATGCTTAAAATCGAGCCCCCGCACACAACATTGTGGACGGGGGCTTTTCTATTAACAAGAACTAGTTATTAAAATAGTCTCGCAAATACATCGGCAAATCAGCAATGTTCACACGATGTTGCTCCATCGTATCCCTATCACGAACCGTAACAGATTCCGGCTGATTTTCAATCGTCTCAAAATCAACAGTCAAACACAACGGCGTGCCGATTTCATCATGGCGACGATATGCCTTACCGATATTACCGGTATTTTCCAACGCCACACGACCGATACCCAACTTCAACAAATTTTGTTTAATTTCATGACATTTCGCCATAATCTGCTCGTTGTTTTTCTTCAAAGGAATGACGGCAACTTTAATCGGCGCCAGATGTTTTTTCAGTTTCAAAACAATACGGCTATTGCCATTACCCAAATCCTCTTCCGTATAAGCCTCGGTCATCACAGCCAAAACACCACGGTCAACCCCCATTGACGGTTCAATAACAAACGGCACAACCCATTTATTATTGTCATCCATAATACACAATTTTTGTGTTGAATCCGAATTCGCATGGCAATGTGATGTTAAATTCATCTCATCTTGAGCCTTGGTATGATTGCCCAAGTCATAATCCGTACGATTGGCAATCCCCTCCAACTCTTCCATTCCATGAGGGAATTGATATTCAATATCATAACAAGCTTTGGCATAATGAGCCAAGTCGTCTTTCGGCGTAGTGTAAATGTTGATATTTTCACGCTTCAAACCTTGTTCTTCCCACCACTTAATTCGGGTTTCTTTCCAATATTCATGCCATTTCTCGTCTTCACCCGGCATTACAAAATATTCCAACTCAGCCTGTTCAAACTCACGAACACGGAAAATGAAATTACGCGGCGTAATTTCATTACGAAACGACTTACCAATTTGCGCAATACCAAACGGCAATTTACGAGATGTTGAATCAACCACGTTTTTAAACTGCGTAAAAATAGCCTGTGCTGTTTCCGGACGCAAATATCCGAAAGAAGAACCATCATCCACTGGTCCGATAGCAGTCTTAAACATCAGATTAAACGGACGAGGCTCCGTCAAATCCGTGGAACCGCAATTCGGACATTTTCCATCAATATGATCTGCCCGAAAACGACCTTTACACTTTTTACAATCCACCATCGGATCAGAAAAAGTATCTTCATGCCCTGAATAGTGCAAAACTTTTTGATTTGTCAAAATCGCCGCATCCAATCCTTCAACGTCATCACGCTCATAAATCATCGAACGCCACCAAGCTTGCTTCAGATTGTTTTTTAATTCCACACCCAACGGACCGTAATCATACACACCCTGCAAACCTCCGTAAATATCGGCATTCTGAAAAATAAACCCACGACGTTTACAAAGAGAAACCAACTGATCCATCGTTTTTGCGACCATTTTTATAATCCTCACCTATTTATAGTAAAATTTTAACTTATTTAGTATTATAATGATTATTCTTAAAATGCAAGCGGAGATAACAAAAAATGGCAAAAACCAAGGTAGCTTTTATTTACGACTTTGATGAAACACTGAGTGTAACATATATGCAAGATTACATTCTCATTCCTTCACTCGGAATGAAACCGCAAACTTTTTGGAACAAAGCCAATGCTTGGTCTCGCCAAAACTGTGCCGATCAAATTACCGGCAGTATGTATTATTTCAAAAAAGTCGCTCAAGAAAAAGGCATCAAACTGACCCGTGAATATTTTGCCAACGCCGCCAAAACCATCACCTATTTTGAAGGGGTGGAAGAATGGTTTGAACGCATTAATGAATATGGTAAACAACTTGACTTACAAATCGAGCACTACATCATCTCTTCCGGATACGAAGAAATCTTGGAAGGCTGCTCTATCCGCAAACATTTTAAAGATGTTTTCGGTTGTTCTTATGTTTTTGGCGAAAACGGCACCCCTGAATGGCCGGCCCGCATCGTTAACTATTCGACCAAAACGCAATACCTTTCCAAAATCAACAAAGGATTAGGAAAACTTGAAGATCGCGCCGTTAACGAGTTTATGCCCGATGAAGACCGCGCCATTCCTTTTACGCGCATGATTTATTTTGGCGATGGAATGACCGATATTCCTTCCATGAAACTGACCAAACAAAGAAACGGCATCGCCATTGCCGTATATCGCCCTAAAAGCCAACACAAAAAAACAGCGATTAAATTATTGACGGATGGCCGCGTAAACTTTGCCCTCCCAGCGGATTATCGCGAAGACAAACAAATTGATAAAGTCGTCAAAACCATTCTGGATAAAATGGCCACCGAACGTGATTTGGAAATCCTCAAAGCCAAAGAAGAAAAGAAAAAACTTCTCGGCATCGGCAAAAAATAAAACCGATTACACACTCAAAACCATTCCGTCATATGCCGGTTCGAAATGTTCCGGCATATGTTTTTTTATCTCATCATAATCAACTCTGGTTGATAAATGCGTCAAAACCACACGCTCCGGCTTCACAAACGCCGCAACACGTTTAACATTTTCCAGATTACTATGACCGTTTTTCTCATACACCAAACCATTGTTACACTCAATAAGCAACAACTTCACGCCTTGTAAAGCAGCCATCCCGTCTTCTGTCATATTTTCCCAATCCGTCACATAGGCAAAATCACCACACCGCAAAGCAGAACAATGCAAACGATGATGCGGCACTTGAAACGTCTGAAACATCACTCCGCAACACTCAAAAGAACCATGGTCTGGTAATCTCTTCCAACGCAATCCGGCGCCTTCCGGTTCCCCTCCATTAAACAAAAAACCAAAACATGTCCGCAATTCCCGCTCTGTTTCCTCCGAAGACCAAACCTCGAGCGAATGTCCCAACATCTTGCTAACACGAGGAAGTTCAGGAACACTGGCGATATGATCATAATGCCCATGCGT
>CATGXW010000158.1 GCA_949542085.1 uncultured Alphaproteobacteria bacterium | reverse complement strand
AGTCCGTATTGATCCCACAAGCTTTTCAGTTGTTCATTTTTCAAATCTGTTTCAATTTCTTTTAACAGAGCGTCATTTTTTAATGTGTCAACGGCTTTTTTCATCAAAATCTCCTTACCCGAAACATATTATTGCTATATATATAGGATAAAAGATAATATAGCAAAGGATTTTTTTATATCCAAGAGCGAAACATGTTTTTATTTGATAATCTCATGCAATAAAAACTTCTTAATCCAGCGCAAATCTTCAATCGGAAGCTTGGCGCCAAAGCCGATGGTCTTTTCACCGGAATGGATGGCGACATAAAAACGGCCGCTGACGGGATTTTCCGTGATTTCGATTGCCTCAATATCATCTTTTAGCATTTCATCATGTTTGGTCGAAAAAAGCATATACTTATGTGTGTTGACGATTTTGTGCGGTTTGATAACGATTTTTTCTTTGCGGAAAAGAATGAAAATCGATACGACAATCAAAGCAACGCCGCAGGCCCAGAGCGCATAAATCGTCTGCGGAGAAAATACTTGGTTGATTGTTTCAAAACTCAGTCCGGACAGCAAAAGAAGCGAGCCGACGCTGAAAATCGCAATCCATGCCAGAATATTATATGCGTCCCACACGATTTTTCTGGCTTTGAGGACGATTTTATCTTGTTTGCAGACAAAAACAACCGAAGACGGAATAACCTCGTAAGGATGGTATTCGTCGACAATATAACCGAGCTCAGCCATTTCTTTGACTGATTTTCTCAGGTTTTTAACATCTCGAGATATCAAGCCGCTGTCGGTATTGAGCAATGCCGGAAGATTGAGAAATTGAGCGTATTTTTCCCAAATACGGCGAATGTTTTTACCGGAAGTTGAAATATACAGCGGAATAATTTTTTTCGGATCTTTGTGATAAAGTTCGATAATATATCGATTCTTATTAATGAAGCCAAGCTGAAAAAGCTCGATTCTCAAGCGCACTCCCAAATAAGATTTTATGTTTTCCTTAAACGAGGTCTTGTTGCCGAATACCGGACGGTAAACGACCTCCACATTTTTCCCGTCAAATATGATTTTTTTATAGCGGATGTAGGAGGCGATGCTGGCGGCCACCATGCCCAAGCCGATAATGATAAAAACAATATCAAAAAATGTTGGGGGAATTAACGGCTGATATTCGGCCAATCCGCTCAAGGCTGACAATTCGTCTTTTCCGTTTTGAGAGATGTCAAAACCGTCAAAAAGTTCATAAGCACCCAACAGCGCCAATAACAGGCCGAAAATAATTCCGGGCAATTGAAAACGCCAGTTTGTACGATCGGAACTGCGTGTGGGAAGATGATCTGTTTTAAGTTCAAAACAGTGGCTGAAATGTTTGGGTGTGCTGTTGTTCATGATACAATCCTCTAATTTGAAGCACGAAACTACATGTATGCTAACCTAAAACAATTAAATAATCATCAATTTTTTTTAAGAATGAAATTTTAAGGTATTTTAACGCTTTTGGCGTAAAGTTCAAAAAAATGATTTTATAAAGGAGACATTATGGGAAGTTTTGACATTTTCAGTCAGAGCCAATTTTTATTGACAACGCTGTCAATGCTGGGTGTTCTGTTTCTGTCCACTTTGTATGCCGGTCGCGCAATCAAAATCAGGGCGTCTTTATGGTTGTTGAGTTTTGCGTTGCTTATTGATTTTTTTGCGGCGGGAATGGGGTATCGTATCGGGATTGTTTATGCCGACGGCGGTAGCTTTATTTGGTATATTTTTGTTGAGCTGGCTCTTTATTTGCTGTCGATGGTGTTAATGGCTCTTTCCGCGTCGCAATTTTTGATACATGGTTATCCGGAAAAATGGGTGACGGGCGGCGTGAGCGGTTTGGGCGTGTTCGCCATCATCTTTTTCTTGGTCATTTTTCCCGATGGCGGAATGGTTGAAAATATGCGTCAGATTTTCCCCTTGGCCGGTTTTGTGTATATCTCAATCAGTTTGTGGTCGGAAATTCGGCAAAAAAATAAGGGCGGATACATTCTTGCTGCTTTGGCGACATCGATTGTGGCAGGGCTGTTGCTGGCCCGTTTCTTTAAGGTGCAAAATCAGTTTTTGAACGAGATGTGGTATCTCTCGGCGATTTACTACTTGGTTATGTCCTTTGCTTATTTAATGATGTATGTCGATTCGATAAAAGACGAGGTGCTCAAAAACGAAGGCGAAATTGAAAAAAGCAATGAGCGTCTGCAGGAAATTATCAAGTCGGCGCCGTTTCCGATTATTATTTCGCGAGTGGTCGATGATAAAATTATTTTGGCCAATAACAATGCGATAAAGCTTTTTGGTTTAGATGGGGCGGACTTGGATCATTGTCATTTCAGAGATTTTTTTGCTGATGCGGACAATCGTCGTTTGTTAAGCGAGCGTTTGGAGCAGGAACGAGTGGTTCAGGATTTTGAAATATTGGTAAAAACCCATGGGTCGGACACGCCGTTTTGGCTTTTGGCTTCGGTTAATATTATTGATTATAATTACGACGTGGTTTTATATTCGGCATTTCAGGATATAACCTCGCGCAAAACACGTGAAACTCTGCTCAAAAATCAGGCGACGCGCGACCCGCTGACATCATTATACAATCGCCGTTATTTTGAGGACGAAGTTTCTCGCCAGATTTTGAACGCCAAGGCGGAACAACAACCTTTCAGTGTTTTGATGCTGGATGCCGACTTTTTCAAAAAAGTCAATGATACTTATGGTCACAAAGTTGGTGATAAGGTTTTGATAGAATTGTCGTCAACAGCGGAAAGGGCTTTGCGAGATAATGACATTGTCGCCCGTTATGGCGGAGAGGAGGTTGTCGTCTTTCTGCCGGGGATTGGCGCCGAACAGGCTCGTTTGGTTGCGGATCGCGTGCGTGAAAGCATTGCGTCGGTCGTGGTTTATTCTGATGATAATCAGGCTGTTAAGTTTACCGTCAGTATCGGTGTCTCAAGTTCGGAAATCTCCGATAATGTCGATATGTTGATCCGAACGGCCGATGAAGCTTTGTACAAAGCCAAGCAAAATGGTCGTAATCGGGTGGAAATATTCACGCCGGATGATTTACGGCATTTTGTGGCCGAAGGACAAAAAGAACACAAGGATGAAAGCCACAATCATCATCCGGCTTTAG
>CATGXW010000157.1 GCA_949542085.1 uncultured Alphaproteobacteria bacterium | reverse complement strand
GTAGAAATGGATAAATGTCACGGGCTTGATATCTGTCGCTTTATAAACCATTTTGCGAATTTTCGCCTGAATGAAATCTTTAATTTGCGGCAAGCGATAGTTCAATTTGACAACCTCTTGCGGAATAATTTTTACCATCTCGGTCTTTATTTCCTCAACCAATGCGGCAAAATCCTTTTCATCCAAGATGTCAATAGACATAATCTGCAAGTCTTCCACCTGCCCATTTTCGCTCAAAACCACACCAATATAAAGGCTGCAATTATAGGCAATTCGTTTACGGTTTTTGATGACCTGAGAATTCAGACTGATGATATTTCTACGGTCAACAGCCAACTCATCGGTAGGCACTTCTCCGACAATTTCCGCATGTTGGTTATAAACCCGCACAACATCGCCATCACGCGCAACAATCACGTTTTTTATTCCCTGTTCCAAAGCGAAACGTCGTTGCTGGCGAATGGAGCGCTTATCCCCGTGGACGGGAATAACCGTGTGCGGTTTGATAATAGAAAACATTTTCTCAATATCTTCTTTGGTTCCGTGTCCGGAAGTGTGCACTTCGTATTCTTCGGATGAAATAACCTCCACTCCGGCATCACGCAATTTTTCTTGCATTCGCTCTATTTTTTCTTCATTACCGGGAATAATCTGAGATGAAAAGATAATCGCGTCGCCTTTTCCAAGTTTGATATTCTTATTTTCGCCATTTACAATACGGGTCAAACCGCTGCGATAGTTGCCCTGAGAACCGGCGCAGATATATAACATTTTATCCAACGGAATATCCATCGCCTGACTGGCTTCGACATAAGGAGGCAAATCCGGCAGAAAACCACAATCTTTGGCGATTTTCATATTTTGAATCAGACTCATGCCGGCAATAACGGGCGTTCTTCCCGCCGCATGCGCCGCCAAAATCAAACTTTCCATTCTGGCAATGTTAGATGCAAAGCACGTCGCCACCAATGTGTTTTCGAAGCGTGGCATCAGTTCTATCAAATTTTTGCGAATATCACTTTCCGAAGGCGACTGTTTGTCATGATGCGCCATCGGAATAGAATCGCCGACATATAAATCAACACCGTCCCGCCCTATTTCTTCCAGACGGTTGTAATCCGTTTTCATAAAACTGATTTCCTGATTATCAAAACGCCAATCGGTCGCATGAAAAACATTACCATACCGCGTACGGATAACTAAAGCGGAATTTTCAGGCAGGGAGTGAACAACAGGAACATATTCGACTTCAAAGTTTTGGAGTTTTACAATCGGATTATCATTAACCGAATGCATTTCAACAAAATTTTCCAACTTGTATTCTGCCAGCCGCGGACGGATATGCCCCAAGGTGAAATCGGTCGCATAGACAGGACACTGCAAACGAGGCCAAATGTGCGCAATAGCGCCAAAGTGGTCTTCATGAGAATGTGTGATAAACAGCGCTTCTATTCGATCCTGATAGTTTTCCAAAAAAGAAGCGTCCGCCAAACCCAATTCAATCCCCGGAAAATCATCATTCAAAAAATCATAACCGGCATCAACCACAATCATGCGCCCGTCGACAACATAGGCATACATATTCATGCCGACTTTTTCCGCACCGCCCAAAGCGACAAAATAGATGCCTTCCTTGTCCATTCCCGGAATAAATCCGGCTTTTTCCTCATCCATAAAACCGAATAAATCCAACTGTGTTTCCGTCTCTTCGCTCATTTACTCTTTCTTTTCATCTTTTTGAATATATACAACATCACCGGCAAAAATTTTCATCACCTTATTGTTGTTCTCTAACAACAATAATCCGTTTTCGTCGACGCCGAGGAAAATTCCCGTCACCTTTTCTTTTTCGCCATTTACAACAATTTCTTCACCCAAACCATGAACATTTTCAAGCCAAATCTTTTTTACAGAGGCAAATCCCTGCTCTTTCCAAAGGTGTAGATACCAATCAAATTCGTGCAAAAAATATTTTAAAATCTCCGTCCTGTCGGCTTGTATTCCCAGAGCTTTCAGACTGGAAGACCGATACGAGGCTTCTTTTCCCAAATCCGGCGCGGAGACTATATTGACGCCAATTCCGGCAATTATATAGTTATTTTCGCCTTTTTCAAGTAAAATTCCGGAAATTTTTTGATTTGCGGCCAACAAGTCATTCGGCCATTTGAGAAACAAAGGAATCTCCGAAAACAAGCTCAACGACACAATAAAAACCAAATGCCCGATGTCTTTGATTGCAAACGGCAGTCCCACACTCATAAACAGGTTTCCGTCCTGACTTATCCATTCACGACCTCGGCGCCCCCGCCCTTTCGTCTGACGTTTGGCTGTCACGACATAAAACGGTGCCGGCGGCCGTTGACTAAAGGCTGCCGCTTTGTCGTTCGTGCTTTCCAGTTCTTCAAAATCAAACCAATTCCATCGACCAATTTTTATCATCACTGTTTTCCAAGTAAAATTTGCTCGGCATCGCTTAACAAATAACCGGGATTCAATATCGAAATAACAACCAGCAACATATTGATAAACAAGCAGATGTAAATTGCTTTATCCGTGCGGTCAAACGATGTCTGCGGCTGCTCAAAATACAATGCCCGAATAACCTTAAGATAAGCATTAACCATAAACAGCAGAGATATCAGCATAAAAGCCACCGTTCCCCAGCGTTCGTCCAAAACCATGTTATTGATTATCGTCAGACGGCCGAGAAAGCCCATCATCGGAGGAATCCCTACCAAAGAAAACATAAACACGGCCAAAGCGGCAGACATATACGGTTTTGAAACAGAAAATCCATTAACGGCGGTTAAAGCCGATAAGTAATTTCCCCGACTCTTCATTCCCAAAAACACTGTATAGACACCAGCCATCGCCAAAATATAAATCAACATATAGCTAAACGCACTCAAAGCATTATTGTGCTCGCCTCCCGTCAGTGCAAAAATCAGAAAACCCATATGATAAACCGAACTAAAGGCAAATAGTTCACGAATATTTTGCTCTCCGTTGGCCGAAAAAGCCCCGATAACGACAGAACAAACCGCAAATGTCAGCAAAAGCGGCGATACAAGTTCCGACATTCCCGAAAACACAACACCAACATAAGACATCAACACGGCCAAAAAAGCCAATGGAACAATTAATGTCAAATAACCGCTGA
>CATGXW010000156.1 GCA_949542085.1 uncultured Alphaproteobacteria bacterium | reverse complement strand
TTCTTTTGATTTCTTGCCCCACACGCAATTGCCGTTGCGACGGCTCTTTGTTTTCTGCCATATTTTTTCTCCTTATACTTTCTTAAAACTAGATATAATCGGAAAACCAAAATTAATCAAGATATATCGCTTTCTGCAGCTGCTTTCTTAAAAGAGATTAAAATAGATGACTTTTAAAGAACTTCGCGGCGCCCCACATGATCAGCCGCCGATATAATCCCCTCTTGTTCCATGCGGTCAATAAGAGAGGCGGCTCGGTTATAGCCGATTCGCAAACGGCGTTGAATATAGCTGGTTGAAGCTTTTTTATCTGACTGCACAATAGCCACGGCTTGCGAGTACAAATCTTCGTCGCCACCACCGCCGAAATCACCTTTGTCAAAAACGGCACCACCCTTGTCTGTATTCAATTCACCTTCCGTTACCGCTTCAACATACTCGGGTTCTTTCTGCGATTTCAAAAATTCGACAATCGCTTCCACTTCACTGTCTTTTACAAACGGTGCGTGAACACGATTCGGGCGTTGTCCGGCCGGCATATACAGCATATCCCCCATACCCAGCAATTGTTCAGCTCCTTGCTCGCCCAAAATGGTGCGACTGTCAATTTTTGACGTCACTTGGAAACTGATACGGGTCGGGAAGTTAGCCTTAATCGTACCGGTAATCACATCCACGGACGGACGTTGTGTCGACATAATCAAGTGAATACCGGCTGCACGCGCCATCTGAGCCAAACGTTGAATGGCCGCTTCCACATCCTTGCCCGCCACCAACATCAAATCAGCCATCTCATCCACGACAATGACAATGTAAGGCAACGGTGTCAAATCCAATTCCTGCTCTTCAAAAATCGGTTTTCCGGTTTCCATATCAAAACCGGTTTGCACGGTGCGCATCACCTTTTCACCGCTCGTGCGCAATTCCTCCAAACGTTTGTTATAACCGGTAATGTTACGAACGTTTAATTTCGCCATCGCCCGATACCGGTCTTCCATTTCCTTCACAGCCCACTTCAAACCGATAACAGCTTTTGCAGGATCGGTAATCACCGGTGTCAACAAATGCGGAATACCGTTATACATTGTGAACTCAAGCATCTTCGGATCAATCATAATCAGCTTGCATTCATCTGGACGCATCCGATAAAGCAGAGAAATAATCATTGAGTTAACCCCGACAGACTTACCGGAACCGGTCGTACCGGCAACCAGCAAGTGCGGCATTTTCGCCAAATCGGCATACACATTTTTACCACCGATATCTTTACCCAAGGTAATTGTCAGCGCCGCGCTTGATTCTTTAAAATCATTGCTCTCCAACAACTCACGCAAATAAACGATTTCACGTTTCGGATTCGGCAATTCAATACCAATGGTGTTTGATCCCGGCACCACGGCGATACGTACAGAAACCGCACTCATCGAACGAGCGATATCATCTGCCAGACCGATAACGCGCGCACTCTTAGTCCCTGGCGCCGGCTCCAATTCATAAAGCGTCACCACCGGACCAGGGCGGACTTTGACAATCTTGCCGTTAACACCAAATTCCTGTAAAACGCCTTCCAAATCCAACGCAATCTTATCCAATTCTTTCTGATTGACATTGGCAACCTTTTCTTTGTTCAACGTCAACAAATTCAAATCAGGACAACGATAACCGTCATCAATCTTCTTCGGTTTGGATATCTTAATCTCCTGAGGCTTGCGAACAGATGACTTTTCCTTTTCCTCAGTCACCTTCGGCTCTTTTCTGACCTTAGATTCGCGCTTACGACGAGGTCTCTCTTCCGTTGGATGGACTTTGAATTTGCTAAACAAACCTTTTATCCGGCTTCCTAAAGCCATTGCCGTTGCCACAACAATCAACACCATTTTCTTGAAAGCGTGATACCAGCCTTTCAACGTTAATCCGCACGCCAAATTAAACGCCAACAGCGAAATAGCGCCAAACACCGCCGCCAACAGATAACGCCCGTAAGCAAACGCATGAAAGCGGTTCAGAAGTGTCATAAACTGGCGAGACAAAAACAAACCGATATTTCCTCCGGTTTTCAAATCACCGCAATACGGCCGAAGCAAACTGACAAACACCGCCAATGAGAAGGTTCCCAAAACAAAAGCAAACACGCGCCAATACGGATGTACCAAACTTCTGAGGCGTAAAAAGCTGTATCCCCATAAAAACAGCGCCACTAAAAACACCGGCAAAGCAAATCCCGTCCATGTCAAAATAACATCTGCGTTGGCCGCTCCGTACAGACCTAAAAAGTTCTGCACCGGATGCGAGGACGCCACATTAACCGCACTGTCGGAATGATGATAAAACAGACAAGATGTCCACAGGCTCACCACCCACAACATGAGTGCCAAACCCAACAAGCGCCAACCGATTTTCGCCCACAATGTTTTCTCTTTTTTCTTCTTTTTCGCCATTGCCTTTACCTGTAAAAATGCAGAATTTAGCGGAAGTATAGCGCCAATTTCTCAAAATTATCTTAACAAACACCAAACAGCGCATAACCGGCTTTTAAAACTTGACTTTTAGCCCTCAATCTATAAAGATTCTCAAGATATTAACAATAAGGAACGTTAAATAAATGAAATACACTTTTGTCTTCCCCGGACAAGGATCTCAGTTTGTCGGAATGGGAAAAGAGTTGGCCGATAATTTCGCTTCGGCCCGTGATGTTTTTCAGGAAGTTAATGACGCGCTTTCACAAGATTTGTTTAAGATTATGGTCGAAGGACCGGAAAGCAATTTGATTTTGACATCAAATGCACAGCCTGCCTTAATGGCACATTCTATGGCTGTGGTCAGAATTCTTGAAAAAGACTTTGGAATTTCAATAAAAGATTATGCGAGTTTTGTAGCTGGTCACTCTTTGGGTGAATATTCGGCCGCCTGTGCTGCCGGCGTATTCTCACTGACTGATACGGCTAAATTACTCCGTACCCGCGGCGACGCCATGCAAAAGGCTGTTCCCGTCGGGGTCGGAGGAATGGCTGCGGTCATCGGTGCCTCTTATCAGGATGTTTGCATTGGCAGAAGCTTGTGCCGATGAAAAAAACATTTGTGTTGCCGCCAATGATAACGCTGACGGACAAGTGGTTTTGTCCGGACATCTGGCCGCGATTGAAAAGGCGGTCGAAATTGCTTCGGAATTTGGTGCAAA
>CATGXW010000155.1 GCA_949542085.1 uncultured Alphaproteobacteria bacterium | reverse complement strand
CAAATCAAAAGGAACATTCCAGTGCCATTTTTCCTGATTTTCCTCGGCGTATTTATACCCTTTGCCTTTCAATGTGTGCATATGAATAACCACCGGCTTGTTGGTGGCCTTAACTTTTTGTAAGACATCAATCATTTGAGAGACGGAATTGCCGTCAGCCACATAATGATAGTCAAATCCCAATGCTTTGAACATATTGCATTCCGCTTGTCCGTCAGTTTCTCTCAGCAACCGCAAGTTTGTGTACAAACCGCCATGATTTTCAGCAATAGACATCTCATTGTCATTAACGATAATAATGATATTGCTGCCTAAAACCGCCGCATTGCTAAAACCTTCCAAAGCCTCGCCACCGGAAATAGATCCGTCGCCGATAAGAGCAATCACATTATATTTTTCACCTTTCAAATCACGCGCTTTAGCCAAACCGCAAGCCAAACTAACGGATGTTGACGTATGTCCGATTTTGAAAAAATCGTGTTCGCTTTCATCCTGATTGGTATAACCGGAGATTTTCGCCATTCCCTCATCCGTCAAAAAACCATCGCGTCGACCTGTCAAAATTTTGTGCGGATAGCATTGATGCGACACATCATAAATAATCTTATCTTTCGGCGAATCAAAAACATAATGCAATGCTATTGTCGCTTCCACAACTCCCAGATTCGGCCCGACATGTCCGCCGACTTTGCTGTCACGATTCAAAATAGCCGCGCGAATTTCATCCGCCACAAGCTTCATTTCCTGTTCAGAAAGCTTTTTAACATCTTCCGGTGAATTAATATGTTCCAAATATGTCAATTTTCCCTCCGTTGAAAAAAACACGATTCATACATTTCGAACCTATCATAAATTTTAGAGTTAACTCTAAGTCAAGAGTTTTTATTGACAATGTGGACGTTTTTAAGTATCGTCTTTCAAAAAGGGGAAAAAATATGGGATATTCTATCGGCGAAGTTGCCAAAAAAACAGGTTTGACCACACACACATTACGCTACTATGAAAAAGAAGGTCTGTTGCCTTTTGTCCGTAAAAGCGGTTCCGGCCTTCGTGTCTTCAGCGACAACGATCTGGGCTGGTTGGCCATGATAGAATGCCTGAAAGACACCGGCATGCCGCTCAAAGGTATCAAACAATATATTGACTGGTTTTCCGCCGGAGACGCAACCTTGTCCCAACGTTTGGAAATGTTCAAAAACCACAAAGCCAAGGTTCAGGAACAAATCAAACAATACCAAAACAACCTCAAAAAAATTGATTTCAAAATCAAACTTTATGAAAAAGCCGTTGAGCTGGGCAATCTTGACCAAGCCATCCAAGATCCGGCGATTGAAGAGCTGCGTCAAAAAATATACAAATAACCCTACGCCATTTTGATATCGTTTTCTTTGAAAGCAATAGCCGTTTTCTCACGCAAATCATTGCCTATGCTGCCGCGGCTAAAAACATTTCCCGTAAAACACGTCAGCGTAAATTCCATGCTGACGGCACTGAGCGCGCTGCAAGCCACTGATGGTGCCGGTCGTGTCAAAACCTCGGGATTTGAAGCGGCAATCCCCTTCAAAATATCCTTAACTTTGGCAATGTCGTTACTATAATCAACTGTCACTTTCATCACAATACGCCCTAACCTTCCGGCATAAGTATAATTGACAACACTCTTGGACAAGATATCCGAGTTTGGAATAATAATCGTTGATTTCTCAGCTGTCTCCAATTCCGTTGAGCGAACATTAATCTGCTTAACAACGCCCTCATAACCGTTAATAATCACCCAGTCGCCGATTTTTATCGGACGCGCCCACAAAATAGTCAAACCGGCGGCCAAGTTGCTGACCATATTTTGCAAACCCAAGCCGACACCGAATGACAACGCACCGGCAATCAACGCAATACTGCTCAGACTGCCCCCCATCACGGCAATCGCTAAAATACCGGAGATAATAAAACCCAAAAAATTAATTGAAGAAACAACAGAGTTACGCAATCCCTCATCCATTTCAATCTTGCTGAGCTTGCCGTCCCGAAAACTGTTTTTCAGCATTTTGAACAAAGAAAGCATTACAAAAAAGCTGACGACACCCAACAAAATAGAAGTAATGGAAATATGCATTCCTCCGACATTAAAACCAATTAACACACTCTTGATACGAGCCAGCATCAAATCGACAGACACACCCCACAACGCCAACAAAGTAAAAATTCCGACAAGCCACATCACCGGCGTCAAAAACAAACCAAACCAAAACTCGGTCTTCACCAATTTACGACGATTAATTCGCAAGGTGCGCACCCAAAATTTCAACAACAACAATCGATGCAAAATCCCGCGCAACAACTGATCAATCATATAAACAATACCAATAACCACAACCGATACGATAATGCGATTGATGATAAATTCTGATAAACGAATATACCCGAACAAAGACAAAGCAAACGCGGCAATAACAACCAAAGACAACAACAAACTGATTTTGGAAGACGTGCTCAGTCCGGTAATTTGCTCATCAGACGACATTTCTTCATCCGACAACGTCTTGCTATCATAAAGAGCCTTGCGAGCCACCCAGATAATACAAAAAGCCTTGACCGCGTTAGCAAAAATCTTCAAAGAATAAATAATCGAGGCGTCATATTCCATTTGATTGGCCAAACTCTGAAAAAACGACACGATACAAATAGCCGCGGCTGAAAAAATCAATGAAGAACTGATGGCTTTTGCCCGCTCATCAGACATTTCAACCAAACGCCACTTGCAACAATCAGGCACAAACACGGCCTTAACCGCCGCCTTTATCAAATAATATCCCAGCAGATAAAAAGCCGCCGTGTTCAAAAGCAAGCCGAACGCACCTTTATTAAACAATTCATTCTGTCGCAACCAGATTAAAAAAGCACCGATAACCGCCGCCGGAATCAAACCGCGCGCCGCAAACATAATCAGTCCCATCTTTGTTTTTTGCGAATAATCCGGACGTTCAACCGGTGTGTTATAATAACCGAAACGACGTTTAATATAACGTCCCAGAAAAAATGCCGCTAAAGATGCCATCAACATACTGAGCACAATCAAAGCCAAATCCCCATTGACAGCCTCTTGTCTTTCCGCCGGCAACTCTTGATACCAACTAACCGGAGACGCCGCCAATTTAAATACAAAACCGGCAAAATTAGTCAAAG
>CATGXW010000154.1 GCA_949542085.1 uncultured Alphaproteobacteria bacterium | reverse complement strand
TTGAAATTGCAAGACCGCAAAATCTCTTATACGCTTAGAAAACCTTACGATTACATCAAGTCTTTAAACAAAAAAACACCCTCCAAAAAGGAAGGTGTTGCAATTGGTGATCCCAACGGGATTCGAACCCATATTACCACCGTGAAAGGGTGTGTCCTAACCATTAGACGATGGGAACGCTAACAGAACAAGAGGGCGTGCTTGTAAAAAAATCATAAGGTCAAGAAAAATGATATTTTTTTAATTTTTTTCTTTACTCAAATTCTAATCACGTCTAGATTATAAATAACAATCTATATTTTGCCTATAATTATGCATTAAGGACGAGTTCCTTTCCGCATAGCAGTATAAACTTTTAATATTTAAAATTATGAAAGAGGTTGATGAAAGACCTGTCCATCTTCCCGTTTCTGGTGAAGCTGAGACGTAAGCGATGCTGAAATGATCCCATTCCTTAACTTGAAAACCTGTCGTTATCCGCTTTGGCGCAAGAACGACAGGTTTTTATTATGGGTTAAGCACCTGTACAATATCGCTCAGATGAACCAGTTTCAGCTTTTTGTCTGGCAGGGTGTCAATCCATTCTTTAAGAGCGGCATAGGTTTGTGTTTTCGGGTGTCCGATAGCAATAGCATAGCCGTTTTTGCGGGCAACATTTTCCGCTTTTGCCAATTGACCTAAAATATATTCTTTATTGTTATTGTTATCAATAAAGACATGACGGTGCGCATAAGCGATTCCGCTTTCCGCGGCGGCTTCTTCCGCCCGAGATTTTGCCGATGTTTTTGAATCTAAGAAGAATAATCCTCGTTCTTTCAAAACATCCATAACCGCCAACATTCTGACTTTGTCTTCGGTCAGTTTGCTGCCCATATGATTATTGATACCTTTAACGTCATGAAATTTATTCAGCATAATTTTCAGATTTGTCTGAATTTCTTGTGGCGTCATTTTTGTGGTCAGAACATCCGGTGCCGTGTCGACGGGATTTTGCGCTTCCATCGGTGTGTGAATCATAATCTCATGCCCGGCGGCGCGGGAGTTCTGAACCTGTTCTTCCAGATTTTTGCCATAAGTCAGGAATGATGCCGTCAGCGGCGCCTGCAGGCTGATAATGTCTTTGGTTCTTATCTGACTGATACCCATGTCGTCGATAACCACTGCCAAAACCGGAAGTTCTCCGAAATACGGGGGCTTGCGGACAGGGGTAATATGAAAAGTCTTGACGTCTTTGTCATAGATATGGGTAAATTCCGTATCCGGTTCCACAGTCTCTTGTTCAACAAACTTCGAGATTTCTTCTTCTCCGATAACGTTTTCTGATAACGGTTCTTCATAAAGAATATCTAAAGCTTCCTGATTAAGTTCGTCGGCAATGGCCAAAACTTCGGAGAGCTTTTGTTCGACATCTTCTTGCGGAAGAGACTGTTCTGCCACATCTTCTCCGACGATTTGCTGAAGTTTTTCAATGTCGGCTTCTTCTGATTTGACAACAGAAACATCACTTTCTTCATATAAAAAATCGTCAGGACGCTTGTCTTGGGTGCAAATATCGATGGTATTGTCCTTGCAAAATTCTTCCCATGTAAGGCTATCCCTTTTTTGCGGCACTTCTTCCATCAGCATTGAAAAGTCGGCTTCTTCAGCTTCCGATATAGCGGGAAAACGCTGATTAAGATGTCCCAACCAGCCCAAATACACAAAATATGCCCCGATGCCCATACAGCAAAAACAAACACTCAGCTTCAAACCATGCTGAAAATGTTTGTTTTTGTATATGTGCTGTAATTTTTTCACGACAATAAGGACTAGTCTTTTTTACGCAGGGTAGGGAATGCGATAACATCGCGGATAGTTTCGGCATTCGTCAACAGAATGGCCAAACGGTCAATTCCCATGCCCATACCTCCTGTCGGCGGTAATGCGTTTTCCAAAGCCGTTACATAGTCTTCATCAAGCATCTGGGCTTCATCATCGCCGGCTTCACGTGCCGCAACCTGCGATTCGAAACGTTCCCGCTGCTCCAAGGGGTTTGACAACTCTGAATAAGCGCAACCGATTTCCATACCGGCGATATAAGCGTCAAAATGTTCAACCAAGCGTGGGTTGTCCCTATGTGTTTTGGCCAGCGGAGAAATATCGCGCGGCATATCCATAACCAAAATCGGTTGAATCAAATGGGCTTCGACTTTCTCATCAAACACTTCCTGAACGACTTTGCCCCAAGAAGAGCAGTCATCTGCATCAACTCCGACAGATTTTGCCATAGCTCGCGCTTCTTCGACTGTTTGAGCTTGCAACAAATCAATGCCGGCGTATTCCTTAACCAAATCAACAATAGACTTACGGGCAAAGCCTTTTGATAAATCAATTTCCTGACCGTTGAACGAGATAATCTTTGTGCCCAAAACTTTTTCCGCCACATAAGGAATCATGTCTGCGAATAAATCAGCCATGTCATTATAATCAGCGTAGGCCTGATAAGCTTCCAAACCTGTAAATTCCGGATTATGGCTCTTGTCGATACCTTCGTTACGGAAATTGCGTCCGATTTCAAATACACGGTCAAAACCGCCGACAACCAAACGTTGAGGAATAATTCCGGTGCGATACGCAAATACAAATCCATATCCAATGTGTTGTGGTGTGTAATAAACGGTTTAGCGTTTGCGCCGCCCATAATGGAATGCAACATCGGTGTTTCCACTTCCATAAACTGGTGTTCCTCAAACCAGCGGCGAATAGCGGACGTAATCTGGCAGCGTTTTTTGAAAATGTCACGGCTGTCGTCATTCATGATAAAATCAACATAACGTTGACGATAGCGAGCTTCCACGTCTGTCAAACCATGGAATTTTTCCGGCAACGGTTGCAACGCCTTGGAAATGATGTCAAATTTTTCGGCGGCAACGGAAAGTTCACCGCGAGGTGTGCGTCTGACATAACCGCTGATACCGACCAAATCGCCGACATCCAGATTCTTCAAGATTTCCAGATCTTGCTCGCTAAGATGGTTTTTATGGCAGAAAGCCTGAATCTTGCCACTGTTGTCTTTCACATCAATAAACATCCCGCTGTTGCGAACCGCCATTGCGCGTCCGGCAATGGTTACTCTGTCTTCGGTATCGGTTCCGGCTTCCAAATCTTTGTATTTTTCCTGCAATTCTGCGGAGAAATGAGTGGGTTGAAAACGATAAGGATAGGGGTTGTATCCCAATTCCTGCA
>CATGXW010000153.1 GCA_949542085.1 uncultured Alphaproteobacteria bacterium | reverse complement strand
GGCGGGCTTTTTGGTGGCCGAAGTTTGAAAAAGCCGTGGAATGGTTGGTGAGTATTGAGGAAGAGTATCGTCAGTCTGTGAAAAAAGTGAACAGTGAAATTCGCGGAGAAATGGTTCTTCAAGCTCCTGCCGGACCTTTTAAAATTACGGCGAAAGCGGATCGTATTGATGAAACGGCAGACGGTAAAATTAATGTTATTGATTATAAAACCGGACGGGCTCGTTCAACCAAAGAGGTCGAGAAAGGTTACGCGCCGCAGTTGCCTATAGAAGGGTTGATTGCGCAGAAAGGCGGTTTTTCCGGGATTGCCGCAGCAGAGGTTTCTGATTTGATTTATTGGCAATTGGGCAAGAAAATGACCGGTGTTAATAAGAATATGGGCAAAATTTTGGCTGATAATGAAGATAATCTGCAAAAATTGATAGCGATATTTGATTTTGAAACAACGCCGTATATTTGTCATCCCAATCCGAAACGGATTCCGGAATATTCTGATTATGAACATTTGGCACGGGTTAAGGAATGGAGTGTTCAAAGCGATGATGATTGATTTGCGTCAGGAAAAAGCAAACAGAATGGCGTTGGCGACCAATCAGCAGCGGCAGGCGTCGAATCCGCAATCGTCGGTTTGGGTAGAGGCTTCAGCCGGTACGGGAAAAACAAAAGTTTTGTCTGACAGGGTGTTGCGTTTGTTGCTTAATGATGTTGCGCCGAAACGGATTTTGTGTCTGACCTATACCAAGGCGGCGGCGGTGGAAATGAGTAACCGTATTGCCGGACGCCTCAGTAAATGGGCGGTTATTGCTGATGACGAGCTGAAGTCGGAGCTTGAAAAGCTTTTGGGTTTTGCTTTGGATAATCCTAAAAGAGCTTCACGTTTTATGGCGCAGGCCAGAAAGTTGTTTGCCGTGCTTTTGGATACTCCGGGCGGTATGAAGATTCAGACAATTCATAGTTTTTGTCAGGAAGTTTTGAAAAGATTTCCTTTGGAAGCGAAGATTTCTCCTTATTTTGAGGTGATGGATGATCGTATGGCCAAAGAGGGCTTGGATGAAGTTAAAACAAAATTATTGCAAAAAATTGAAACGGAACCAGAGGGAAAATCAGCGCAGGCTTTATCTTTGATTACAAAACGTGTTAGCGAATTTACATTTCCGAAGCTGATGAACAGTTTAACCGAAAATCGCAGCAAGATAGGTCGTTTGTTGGAAAAATATGCTTCAGTGGATGATTTGGTTGCGGAGACGGCAAAGCGGTTGGGCGTGGATGATGGCGAAACGGAAGAAAACGTCAAACAAAAGTTTTTTGCGTCATGTCCGAGAGATGTTTTGAAAGATTTGCTCCAATCGTTGTTGGGTGGCAGTGATACGGATAAAAAGAAAGCGATTATTTTAGAGTGCGTTTTGACGTCAACGCATCCGGAAGATTTTTATGACGATTATCGGGGATTGTTTTTTACGACAACAGGAGAACCTCGTAAGACTTTTGCAACAAAAGCGGTGATGGCGCGTTGTCCGAAAGCTGAATCTATGTTTATTGCGGAGCTTGAACGGATTGAGGAATGCGATAATCGTTCGGCGGCGGCGAATTTGTTGGCGGCGACACGGGCTGTTTTATATTTGGCGGATGATTTAATCAAGGGATATAATGCTTATAAAGCGCTTCATTCCAAAATGGATTATGAGGATTTGATTGTTATTACCCGTCAGTTGTTGGAAAATCCTCGGGTGGCTGATTGGGTTTTGTATAAGCTTGATGGCGGGATAGACAATGTTTTGATTGATGAGGCACAGGACACGTCTCCGGATCAATGGGCGATTATCCGTTCTCTGACTAATGAATTTTTTGACGGCGAGGGTGCCAAAGATAAAAATTGCACCGTTTTTGCCGTGGGTGATCGCAAACAGTCCATCTATTCCTTTCAGGGGGCGGATCCGCAGGAATTTGACAATATGCGGCGACATTTTGCCAATAAATTGCGGGCAGGCGGATGTTTTAACGAAGTGAATCTCGAGGTGTCTTTTCGTTCTACCGCTGCGATATTGGATACGGTTAATTGCGTTTTTGAAGATGAAACGGCTAAAAAAGGCGTGGCTCCGGTTGGGCAGGATGTGGCGCATATTCCGTCACGTATCGGAGAGGGCGGCTGTGTTGAGTTATGGCCGTTGGTTGAAGCCGAGGAAAATGAAAATCCAGATATTTGGCTGCCTCCGGTGGAACGGGTGACTGCGGAATCGACAAGTTCCAAGTTGGCGAAGCAGATTGCGTTACGGATAAAAAAGATGGTCGATAGCGGGGACCGCTTGGTTTCGCAAAATCGTCCCTTGCGTTTTAGCGATTTTATGATTTTGGTACAACGGCGCAACAGCTTCGTGGAGGAGTTTGTTCGAGCTTGTAAAAATTGCGGGGTTGAGGTTGCCGGTGTTGATAAGATTAAACTGTTGGAGCAGATTGCCGTTCAGGATTTGGTGTCGCTCGGGAAGTTTTTGCTGTTGCCGACAGATGATTTGACGTTGGCGGAGATTTTGAAGTCGCCGTTGTTCGGATTGAATGACGATGATTTGTTTTGTTTGTGTTATCAGCGAGGCAAAGCGTCTTTGTGGTCCAAGCTGGGAGACAATCCTAAGTATGCCGAGGTTTACAATCAACTCAGAACATTGCTGAACATGGCTGATTTTGTTCGTCCGTTTGAATTGTATTCATATGTGCTAAACAGTATCGGCGGTCGTCGTAAATTTGTCAGTCGTTTGGGGTTGGAGGCTGAAGATGGTATAGATGAATTTGTAAATTTATGTTTGGTTTTTGAACAAGAGCATGTCCCGTCTTTGCAGTTGTTTGTCGATTGGATCGAACAGGATGAGGTTGAAATTAAACGTGAGCTGGAACAAAGCGATACGGATGCCGTGAGGATTATGACCGTTCACGGCTCTAAAGGGTTGCAGGCTCCGATCGTTGTTTTGCCGGATACGGTCAGGGTTAAGTCTATTCGCAATGAGGCCGGAATTTTGTTTGATGATTTGATGTATTATCCTCTGAGTTCCGCCGATTATGAGGAAAATTGCAAGGCAATCAAACAAAAAGAGAAAGAACTCTCTTTGGAAGAATATCGCCGTTTGTTATATGTGGCTTTGACCAGAGCGGAGGAAAGGTTGTGTATTTGCGGTTATAAGTTGTCAACACAGCCATCAGGGGAATCTTGGTATGAAATTTGTCGCCGCAGTTTGATGAAAATTGC
>CATGXW010000152.1 GCA_949542085.1 uncultured Alphaproteobacteria bacterium | reverse complement strand
CGAGACACCTCCGCCACAGCAGGAAGAGATGAAACCGAAGATTGAACTGTACCACCTGTATTATTCACAAAAGCCTGACGGGATGATGATTGCGCTCCACTTCCCGTGGCTGCCGTCTGAGCAGAATATTGCCCCGCATTATCAGCAGAAGCCGCTGCCGGAGATGCATATTGCTCTGTATTACCTGCATGATTAGAATATGCACCAGTTCCGTTACTGACGGTGTTTGATGCTGATGACACGGTATCATTTCCAGTGGCACTTAAAGAAGACGCGCTATTTTCCGCAACGCCATCACTTCCTGCCGCCCCCTGACTACCGCCGGAAGAACCTTGTCCGGTCAAGCTACCGGTTACTCCGGAGGTATCAACGCCAACAGAACCGGCTATTCCGTCAATTTCACCGGTAACAGACCCAAGAGCCCCGCTTAGCTGTCCTTTAGCCCCGTCGACCAATCCGCCGACACTTCCCGGTAAATCTTTGGCCATTGCCGCTGTTTCTTTAACAGTATCGACCGCTGACATGGCATCATTTTTCAACTGTTGAGCCGTATCATATTGCTCCATCGCCCACTTTTTGTAGTCTTCATAATCTTTTTTATACTTTTCGGCTCTCTCTTTATATTTTTCGTAGTCTTCCTTGGCTTTTTTAATTTTTTCCATGGTGTCTTTATCGACATATTCACTTACGGTACCGAGAGGATCGCCAATAGCGGCCGTTCCCTTTCCCATATACTCCATACCCTTTTGCAGATAGACACCGTTTTTCAGATTATTCATAAAGGTTTTGAAATTGTGCTTTGTTCCCTCCGGATTGCTTGCCGCAATCTGGGCAAAAGCACCGGCCGTTCGAAAGAGAACGCATGCACAGACAAGCCCTGCAGCAACTTTTTTGCAACATTCTGACTTTCTCATGGTCCCCTCCTGTTTTGCCTTAACGCATGTTTTATTATAGCACTTTTTAATGCCGGAATAAACGGATTTCCTACCGTTTACTCAATATTTAAATATTTTGTAACAAAGTTCTCTTCGCCGTATTCCTTAATCAACTCCTCAACCAGAAGCACGTTTTTGCGTCCTGAATTGTAAAGGCGCAAATACGGTCCCAAGCCGCTCAAGTCAACATCAAGAATGACAGATTCTCCGGTCGCAGGACGCGACAGCAGAATCGCATACGGAAAATCACGATATGAGTTACCGAAAATAAAATCCGTTTCAGCGGTGGTCAGATTCCAGTTTGTATAGTCTTCGGGCATTGCCTGCGGATTGCGGAAGAAAATAACGGTTTGACACTGACCGCGAATAACTTCGCCAACTCCAAGCTTGTCAATGATATTCGGCTGTTGGAACGCGCAAAGATAAGCCTGACGTTTTTTACGTCCCTCTTGCAAACCAATGGCAAAATAATCACGGAACATCGGGTGTTTTAACATTGGCGCCGTTTCATCGATCATAATCAATGACGGAACACCGGTTTCTCCCGTTTCGGATTGAATACGGTGCATAATATAGCTGATGACGGCAGGCGCCAAAGTTTCATCTTCAAAAATATGCGTAAAATCAAAGGCCATAAAGCGCTTGGACTTCAAATCCAAGCTATCGTTGGTGGCATTGAAGATATTACCGTATTGATCGGGATTGACCCATTTATAAATTTCACGACGCATATTGCCGGTCGGAGAAAAACAGCTCTTATATAAATTGGTCATAACACGTTCTTCTGGTCGCAAATAATCAAAAGCGGTCGTAACGGCGCGGGCGATTTCTTTTTCGGAAATCGCATCGTTAACCATGGTGATTGCTCGCATCCAGCGCATTAAAAAGGCTCTGTTGTTCGGCGTATTGGCACAGTCAAACGGGTTTAACGACACATTCTTCTCATCCCCGTCAAAACCGACATACGCCCCGCCGATAGCTCTGGTAAAGATTTCCGCACCACGGTGACGATCAAAGAAGAACACTTTCAAATCTTTATGACGCATCGCCTGTCCGGCCAAAAATGTCAGCAAAGTTGTTTTACCCTGACCGGTAGGACCGATAATACAACAGTGCGCCACAGCGGAATCTTCCGACGATACGTGGAATTGGAATCGATACGCAGATCCGGAAGTTGTCCGGAAAACAGAAATAGCCCCCGGCCCCCAGTCACTCTTGGAAAAACCTTCCGACGGCTTGTCAAAAGAAATAGCGGTCGCCACAACACGCGACAAATAACGATAGGTCCGCGGCAAGGTTTCATAAGTCGGAAACTGGTTAAAAAACGTAGCCTGCGTAACCCAGCCCTCGCGAACAGGGGTAACACCAAACAAACGACAAATTCGCTGAACTTCACTCTCGCCGAAATCAATATCTTCTTTCGTTTCGCCACGCAAAATAACCGCCATCGCATATTCGGTCAAAGCCTGATGATTGGTATCGCTATCTTCAATCGCAGCCAAAACTTCGCTGTATTGCTCGACCACATCCGCAGAAAAACTGGTCATGGTCGCCATTCTTTGTTGTTGCATCAGCAAGGCGCGGGCATGTGGCTTAAAAATCGGACGCACATTGTGCAAAAGCGTCAATTCGCAATCGATTGACAACAGAGAAGCCACCATCGACTCATCCATATAATCTCCGGAGGAACGAATCCCCATCACCGCCTCATAAACCTCTTTTTCACCGGAAAAGAAGCGTATCAATCCGTCTTCACCCGTAAAGTGAATATGATCCGCAGTCAACAACTCGTTCATATGCGGACCTTCCGCGCCGTTCACTTTCGGATGAGGTTTGGACACGGGACTGCAAATTCGCGAATAAACATACAAAGGACTGTCCTCGGCGGCACTTCCCTCAGCTTCATACATCGCCGTCACGCCATATTCATTTAAGGTCGCGATCAAAGCCTGAGAGGCATAGTTCAAATCCTTTAACGCCTCGTCCCTGTCAATCACCGACAAAACAATGTAGTGAGTATTGCTGTAAACCCGGCTCAGATTTTCATGCCACAACGCAGAAATATCAGCCAAAAGTTTATTTCCAAAATCACCGCTTTCCTGCTCCAAAGGAATCCGCTCACGCAGTGTGATGACCCGACAAGTCACCTGCAGGTCCGACATTCCGTCAACCCAAGCTTTGCGTGCCTCAAGCATTGCCTGAACTTTTTCTTCCGTCACGAAAGCCAAGTCCACGCCCTCAACCCGAAACACTCGCGCCAGAGAGCCATTGTAACACTTGATTGTCATACCGTCCGACATCAGCTTATTAAACGGCAAAAA
>CATGXW010000151.1 GCA_949542085.1 uncultured Alphaproteobacteria bacterium | reverse complement strand
ATGCCAAAATTCCTGAGGATGAAAAATTGAGCTCTGTTTAACCAAAATATTATTCAGTAACTGACGATTTCTGATTTTCAAAATCAAGGCGTTAATTTCATCAATTTTGGCTGACAACAAATCTGTTTTGGCGATCTGAGCTTTCAAAGTATCGGCAACTTGCGTAAATTCTTTGCGCTGTTTAGACAACTCGGCCGGTTCTTTTGCACCGGCTTCGGGAACAATTCCCAAAGCATCAATCTTTCGCTGCAAAACCGCAAGCTCACCTGTATATGCTTGTTTTGATTTTTGAAGCTTTCCCTGCATTTCCGTCAAATCACGCAGAAAATCAGAGACTTCCCCTCTAGTGCTTTTGCCAGAATTTAACTTTGTCGTCATTTGGGTAAGCTGCTTGTCAGCTAAAGACAAATCAAGTAACGTGTCTGTTTCTATTGCGTCTGTTTGCGCTTGTGCTGACAAAACAGTAAAGACAGCAAAAACCAGTCCCATAATAAATTTTTTCATAAAACTCTCCTAAACCAATTTAATTTAATATGGGAACGATAGTCTGATAATCAAGTTTATAACTTGACAACCAACACAGAAAAGCTAATTTAGCTTTCTGAGGTAAAACATGACTGAATATGAACAACTCTCTGAAAAAAACAGCCAAAAAGCTTTTGAGATTATTGACATTCTCCGGATAAAACAACTCTGGCAAAAAGCCGATGCCGACATCAATTTGGTCGGTTCGTTAAAAATCGGCGTTCTGGCAAAACACCGCGATATTGATTTTCATATTTATACCCGAGAGCTCAATGTTCAAAAAAGCTTTGCCGTTATTGCGGAAATCTGCTCTCATCCGCAAATCAAAAAATGTGAGTTCACCAACCTTGCCGCCACGGAAGAAGCCTGTTTTGAATGGCATTTGTGGTATGAAGACGAAAACAAGGATTTGTGGCAAATCGATTTAATTCAGATTAAAAAAGGTTCGGCTTTTGACGGTTACTTCGAAAACGTCGCCGCGCAAATTAAACAAACAATGACATCAGAACAGAGACGCACCATTCTCAAACTTAAATTCACCACACCGGACGATATAAAAATTTCTGGTATTGAATACTACAAAGCCGTTATCCAGAATAATATATCAGATCTTCCGTCTCTGTTGAAATGGCGCGAAAAAAACAACTTCGCAGGCATCATCGAATGGTAAAAGAAACAAGGAGATAAAAAATGAACGTTATTGGAGAACTTTTAGGCTATATCGCCGGTATTTGCATTGCAGTTTGCTTTCTACCGCAAACGATTCAAACCATTCGCACTAAAAACGTGGCCGGCTTGTCTCTGTGCAGTTATATCATTTACAGCATCGGAATTTTATGCTGGATGCTGTACGGCATTTATCTGCACTCTTTTCAGATGATTTTGTTCAACGCCATTTCTTTATTCTTTGGTGTTATTATCCTTTACATGATAATCAAACATCAAAAATAAAAAGCGTTCCACCAACTGAAACGCCTTTTATCGTTTACCTAAAAACCGGCTTACCAGAAATAATAACGCAATCCGATAGAAAATTCTTTATAATTCTTAACGGCATCCAAATCGGTTATCCCATAGCGAAACATTCCTCTGACACCAAGATTATCGGTCAGATTAAACTGTCCTCCGATACCCAAACGCAAACCGTCGCCTTCTTCCGTATCCCGAGCTGTCGATGACGCTCCGTTCATCGTCAACACGCTTTTTGTTTCAGCCTGATAACGCACATAACCGATAGAAGTCAGCACCTCAACTTTACCCAAATTTATAATGTCTTTAACAACATCGACACCATAAGTTTTAAGCTCAAGACTATTTTTGAAAGATGCGCCGTCATAACCGCCGTTGGTGTTTTTATCTTTGTTTTGCGACTGCTGATAAAAACCTTCCAGCGCAAACGAATTCGTCAGACGAATACCGGCTGACACACCGAACGAATTAAAACTGTCGGCATATTTACCTTCTTTATTTTTGTTTTTATAATCAGTATTCACATGCACATAATCCGCACCGACATAAGGAGACAACATTCCTGCGTCTGCATTGGAAGCAAGCAAACAAACCGCTCCGGCCAACAATAAAGTCTTTTTCATTTCACATTCCTCAAAATTAACCATTTTTATTACAGCATAATGTCCACTCGTTAAAAAAAGATAAACGATAAGCCGGAACAATAAAAACATCTTGACCTAGAGTATGCTCTAAATGATACAATAAAAAAAATCAGGAGGGTAAAAAGATGAAGACAAAAACGTTTTATTACAGATTTCGCATCATTGACACTCTTTTGCTGTTAAATTTGCTCATGATTTACATGCTCTATAAGTGCTGCCACAAAATCCCTGCTCTACTCCACTGGCCACAGGTTCAGGCGATTATCGCCGCCGTAACGGTTTCTTCCCTGATATGGATTTACCTGCATTGTTTCAAACACAAAGTCGCGGTAATTGATGGCAAAAGCATCAAAATTGACCACTGTCAGCCGCTTCCGTGGAAAGATATTGACCACGCCGAGGAACGTGTTGTCCGCTGTTGTTTCAAAAAACGCCGCGTCATTGTCCTCATCCCTAAAGACGGAATTGACTATCAATACAACTACTTGCAAAAGCACAATGGTGAATTCACGCCTTTCTCTATTCCGCTATACAACATCATCAGCAAGAAAGATGAAGAAGAAATCATAAAAATCATTTCTAAAAAAGTAAAACTAACCAGACTGAAATAACCGCAAAAAAATCCGCCCTGAAAAGGACGGATTTTTCATTTAATCGTTAGTCACTGCCGTTAACGATACAGCAATATCTTCCCGATAACGGTGATGTAAACTACCATCTCGTTTAGCATGAACATAATAACGGTCTTCCGGTTCTTGTATCCAGAAAAAAGGAAAATCAGGCAAAGGCATATCCTCTGCTTTCACCCGCATTGCGGAAACTTCATCCCAAACAATATCAACCAGACGCAACTCATCAATAGTTATCTTGCGAGAATGACATTTCTCCCGATATTGGAAAACAAAAGCAAACCAATCCACAACAATCGTCTCATGCAGAACAAAGCTGTCTGTAATGCGGATACCAAGATATTTGCAATCACGAGCCTTCCATTCGGCGGATTCATAACCGTCACACCACACATAACGCAAACCGGCTTTGAGTGAGACGACTTCCTCCGCCGACAACGGAAACGATATCTGTTTGGACGAAGCCAAAGGAATGACCACGCCTGCTTCACGAAATGCCGGTTCATAAGCTTCAAAC
>CATGXW010000150.1 GCA_949542085.1 uncultured Alphaproteobacteria bacterium | reverse complement strand
CAACATGCCCGCCATCCAAAAGCGGAATAGGAAACAGATTCAACAGTCCCAAATTAATCGACAACATCGCCATAAAAATTAAAAAGTCCAAACCGCCGCTTTGTTTGCTGATATCACCGGACATCTCGGCAATACGAATAATCCCGCCGACATCTTCCGCGCTTCGTTTACCGGCAATCATCTGACCGACCCCTCGCAAAGTCATTTCGGTCAGGCGCCAAGTTTCAGCCGTCGCGGAAGTCAATGCTTCCCAAACAGAAACATCCTGAGGTTTCACCTCAACGGAACTAATGGAACGAATACCAAGCATCGGACGAGTAACATCTTTTTGGTTTAGCTCATCGGCAATTGAAATAATCTGCAAAGGAAAAGCCAGCTTCATAACCTTTCCGTCTCTTTCCAGCTCAATTTTAACATTCCCGTCAACGGCCATTTCGACCTCTTGACGAACATCATCAAACGTTGAAACCTTTTTACCGTTTACGGACAAAATTTTATCACCGGCCATCATTCCTGCTTGTTCAGCGGCACCTCCGGCAATAACATCTCCCACAACCGGCGGAAAATCCACTTTGCCCAAAAAGAAATAAACACCGGCAAAAACCAAAATGGCAAACAAATAGTTCGCCCCCGGACCGGCAACAACAATCGCCAGCTTTTTAAACGGATTCTGAAAAGCAAAAGCATGCTTTTTTTCCTCATCCGACAAATCGACATTTTCGCTGGACGAACTGGATGCGTCACCATCCCCTAAAAATTTGCAATACCCGCCCAAAGGAATGGCGCAAAGTTTCCACTCTGTTCCGGACTTGTCTTTGCGTCCCCACAATTTTTTTCCAAAACCGATGGAAAACTCAGACACGCTCACACCGCATAGCTTAGCCACCAAGAAATGCCCAAACTCATGAACAAAAACCAAAACCCCTAAAAGAACAATAAACGGGATAATATAATAAGCGGCATTAATCAACCATTCCATATCCAAAACCTCTACTGAAAAAACAAAGCATACCTAAAACAAAAGGAGCGACAAAAACTAAACCGTCGATTCTGTCAAAAACGCCGCCGTGTCCGGGAATGAGCTGACTGGAATCTTTAATTCCCAAGTGACGTTTAATTGACGATTCGACCAAATCTCCAATCTGAGCAATCACAGCGATAATCGCAGCCAACACGCCATAAAAGACATAATGGCTCGTTGTTCCCGCAAAATAGCAAAATACCAAACTGGCAACAACGGAAAAAGCCACCCCGCCTAACAAACCGGACCATGTTTTATTCGGACTGATTTTTGAGGCCAGCTTAGGACCTTTCAACGTGCAACCGACGACATAACCGCCGATATCGACGCACCAAACCGCAAGAAAGAACCAAAATGTTGCCAAATAGCCCACAAACTCATAGACCCACATGACCGAACCGATACCGATAGACACATACGGAACACCGAGAACCAGCAAACGCCTATATTGCTCGCCTTCCGATTTTTTCCAAACCAAAATGACGGTGCCGAGCAGAACGACACCAAACACCAACACGGAAGCGAGCATGATTGCCACTGACACCGCCAACATATAAGCCATGGCATAGAATGCGGGGCGCTTATTCGGCACCATATAAGACCATTCCCAAGAAAACATTGCCCCGAAAACCAACGCAAAAACTTGAGCAAAAGGATATCCCGCATACAAACACCATATCGTCACCGGAATAAGAACCAAAGCCGTAACGATTCTCTTCAACAAAGAGTACAGTTTAGTTTTTTCCATATCGTCTCTCCCTCGAGCTAAAATTTTTGATAATGGCCTCCAATTCGGCTTTATTAAAATCAGGCCAAAACGTCGGCGTAAAAAAGAACTCCGAATAAGCCGCCTGCCACAAAAGATAATTACTGATGCGTTGCTCGCCGCTGGTTCTGATAATCAAGTCGGGATCCGGCATATTTCTGGTATAGAGCATATCCGAAAACATCTTAACATCAATATCTTCCGGAGAAATATCCCCTCTTTTAACAAGCATTGCTATCTTTTGCGCGGCACTCACAATTTCTTGGCGAGATCCGTAACTCAGAGCAATACATAGCGTCATATTGGTATTGGCCGCCGTATCCCGTTCCAGCTTATTCATCATTTTAACGATATCGGCGTCCAGCATCTCCCGTTCACCGATAAACATAATCCGCACGCCGTTATCCTGTATTTCTTTCAAATCAGACTTCAGATATTGACGAAGCAACCTCATCCGGAGAACGCTTCCAATTTTCCGTAGAAAAAGCATAGAGTGTCAGAAACTCGATTCCGAGCTCTCCGGCCGCCTTGGTTATCTCTTTAACGACTTCGGCTCCTTTACGGTGACCGGCAACACGAGGCAAGCCTCTTTTCTGAGCCCAACGACCGTTCCCGTCCATAATAACGGCAATATGCCGCAATGTCGTATCACTTTGATCCGCCACGGTTCAGACTTTCTATACCTGCAGAATATCTTTTTCTTTTTGAGCAAACAACTCGTCAATCTTTTTAATAGATTCGTCGGTCATTTTTTGAACTTCATTTTCAAAACGCTTCTCTTCATCTTCAGAAATAGCATTGTCCTTTTTGAGTTTTTTAATCTCATCCATACCGTCACGACGAATATTGCGAATAGCCACTTTATTCTGTTCGGAATACTTGCCGGCAACTTTAATCAGCTCTTTGCGGCGTTCTTCACTCAACGGCGGAATGGGAATACGGATAAGCTGACCGTCAGAAGCGGGATTCAACCCCAAATCAGATTCCATAATCGCCTTTTCGACGGCTTTGGCCAGCCCCCTGTCCCAAACAGAAACAGACAACGTTCTGGCGTCAGGAACAGAAACCGTACCAACCTGAGCCAACGGGGTCATAGAACCATAAGCCTCAACCATAATACCGTCCAACAGGCTGACATGCGCCCGTCCGGCCCGCAAACCGGAAAAATCATTTTTCAGGGTTTCAATGGTTTTATCCATACGGGTCTGCACATCTTGTTTGATAGCGCTAAAATCAGACATTTTAATTATACCTCTTTTCTAATTATTGTAAAACTTCCCTTGCCGGCGACGACATTTTCCAAAGCATTCGGTTCATGTTGAGAGAAAACCACAATCGGAATATTGTTCTCCCGCGCCAAAGCCACGGCCGCCACATCCATAACCTTCAACTGACGACTGATAACCTCGTCAAAACTGACAACCTCAAAACGCCGAGCCTCCGCGTCTGTTTTAGGATCGGCGGTATACACGCCATCCACCTGCGTGGCTTTCAAAATAACATCGCATTGCATTTCCGACGCGCGCAAC
>CATGXW010000149.1 GCA_949542085.1 uncultured Alphaproteobacteria bacterium | reverse complement strand
TGCGATAATGGGAGGTAATCTGACCAACTTTGCACTGGTTGCCGGTGCTCTGTCCGTTGGTATCGGTTTGGGCTTGCAAAACATCGTCAACAACTTCGTATCGGGTATTATTCTTTTGTTTGAGCGGCCGATAAAAGTCGGAGATTGGGTTGTTATTAATGGCGAAGAAGGAAAGGTCAAACAGATTAACATTCGTTCGACTGAAATTGAAACCTTTAGACGAGCAAGTGTAATTATCCCGAATGCCAACCTGTTATCAGGAACAGTCACCAACCTGACCCACAGCAACAACTGGGCGCGTTATGGTGTGAACGTAGGGGTTGCTTACGGTTCCGATACCGAAAAAGTAAAGAATGTGTTGCTTGAATGCGCGCAAAACCATAAAAAGGTTTTGAAAAAACCCGAACCATATGTCGTGTTCAAAGATTTTGGCAGCAGCAGCTTGGATTTTGAATTGCGCGTCTATGTCAGCGACATTTGGTCAGGATGGGCTGTGCCGAGTGATTTACGCTTTGCCATCAATCAACGCTTTATTGAAGAGGGAATTGAAATTCCGTTCAACCAGTTGGTTGTTCACCAAGGTAGTGAAGTTTCTAAACAGACCGAAACACAATTCTATGCCGGTCGTAAGAAAGGAAAAAAAGATGCTTCTAAATGAGCTGAAAGATAAAAATATTATGATTTGGGGATTGGGAACAGAAGGGAACTCCGTCAAGTCATATCTGGAAAAACATCAGCTGCCAAAGGAGATCTTCATCTATGAGGATAACGATGGTGCCGAGCGCTTAGATGAATTGCTAAAACAAACCGATGTGGTGATTCGTTCTCCGGGGGTTAGCGTCTATAAGGACGAATATCAGAAAATCCGCCATAAAGGTATTAAAACCACTTCGAGTTCCGATTTGTTTTTAAGCGAAATGCGCGCAAATCATTTACAAACAAAAGTGATTGGGATTAGTGGTTCAAAAGGCAAGAGTACCAGTGTCAGCATGCTGTATCATATGATGCAGGCTCTGGGATGTAAAGTTGCTCTGGGCGGAAATATCGGAAAACCGTTAATCGAATTGTTAGACGAAGAATATGACTATGTTGTCGGAGAGTTTTCCAGTTATCAGGCCAGTGATTTGACGACATCTCCGCATATTGTCATGTTTACTAACCTGTTTTCCGTTCATACGGATTGGCATCGCGGGCATGTCAATTATTGTCAAGATAAGCTTCATCTGGCGCATAATCAAAAAGAGGGTGAACTCTGTCTCGTTAATGACCGCAACGAACAATTAAAAGCCTACAGCAAAGGAATGCCGAATGCTCGTTTTTATAACACGAACAATGGTTTTCATGCCGAGGGCAGGGAGCTGTTTGACGGGCAGGATGTCCTTGTCTGTATTGACGATTTGAAAATCAGCGGAAATCATAATCTTGATAATCTTGCAGGAGTGATGGAGATTGTCAAAGCCTTGGGACTGGATGTAAAAGCCGCGATTGAAAGTTTAAAAACGTTTGAACCGCTGCCTCATCGTTTGCAAAAAGTTGCGACAATCGATGGCGTGTTGTTTATTAATGACAGTATATCCACCGCACCGGAGGCTGCGATTGGCGGAATGAAGAGTTTTGATGACAATATGGCCATTATCTCCGGAGGTATTGAAAACCAGCAGGATTATACCGAATACGCCAAATTCATTCAGGAGAACCCAAAGGTAAAGGTTGCAGTAACATTATTCCAGTGCGGTAGCCAGATTGCTGAAGCGATTCGCAAATATGTTAGCCGAAAAGATTTTATTTTGATTGAGGCCGAAAATTTAACACAAGGGGTTAAGGAGGCTTTTGAACACTTAAAAGCTTTTGGCGGAACACTGGTTTTGTTTTCTCCGACGGCTCCAAGCTTTGGATATTATAAAAATTTTATGGAACGTGGACAAGATTTCATAAATATTGTAAAAGGGCTTGAAAAATAAATTTGTTTGTTGTACAAAACAAGCAATGCCGGTTTAGCTCAGTTGGTAGAGCAACGCATTCGTAATGCGTGGGTCGGTAGTTCGAGTCTACTAACCGGCACCATAAAAAAAACTCCCTGTATGGGAGTTTTTTTTATGGTCAGAAAGACAGCTCGAACTACCGAGAAGGTAGTTTGACTACAAGCGAGAGGCGCACGGAGTGAGGCGTTGAGCGGAGCGAACGAGTGCAGTGGAATGAGCATTGGCATCGCCAATGTCGAGGACAGTCTACTAACCGGCACCAGTTTTTTCAAGGGTTTGCGAGGAATTGCAAACCCTTTATATTTTTGTGGTGGGGGATTTTGGTGGGGACTTTTACATCTGTCCCTAATCTGTCCCTAAAAAGAGTTGTAAATTTCATGATTTTGTCGCTATTGGTTCATCAATTGTTGACAAAATTTGCAGGCATGGTAAACTACGCACGAGTTTATACAAGGAGTTTATCATGCCTAAAATTTCTGTCTTGATGCCCGTTTACAAAACACCGGAAGCTTATTTAAGAGAAACAATAGAAAGCGTTTTAAATCAAACATACGCAGACTTTGAATTCCTTATTTTAGATGATTGTCCGGAACAGCCTGTCGAAGATATCGTAAAATCATATTCTGATGACAGAATTAAATATTATAAGAATGAACAAAACATGGGCATTTCAAAAACAAGAAATAAGCTGATAAATATGGCCAAAGGCGAATATCTGGCGGTGCAGGATCACGATGATATATCCTTGCCCGAGCGGTTCGCCGAGGAAGTCTCTTTTTTAGACAAGCATCCCGATTATGGTGTTGTATCAGCTTTGCATTATAACTTTGTTAGTAAACGCCCTTGCCATTCGCATTTGCAAGATGATCATCAAATAAAATTAGGAATGATGAGTGGTTGTGTGGTAACACATCCCGTTGCGATGATACGCAAATCTGTATTGATAGATTGTAATATTTTTTATGAGGAGGAATTTACTCCCGCTGAAGATTATGCTCTGTTTTCACGATTAATTCCGTTTACAAAGTTTTATAATATTCAGAAAATCTTGCTAAATTATCGAGATCACCGCAACAATACTTCTCATCTGCAAGATGACAAGATTCTTCAGGCCAGTGATATGATATATGCCTTTTTGAGAAGAGATAACCCTTATTTGTACGATGAGTTTTTATTACGTAGACACCAAAAAACAGAGTATCGTTTTTTGGGAATACTCCCCATTATCAAAACAGTCAAAAAGGGAATGAGAACAAAAGTTCTGTTGTTTGGCTGTCTTCCGTTGATGAGTATTCGTCGCAAGTGTTTCTTATAAAAAATGCCCCTGAAAAGGGGCGTT
>CATGXW010000148.1 GCA_949542085.1 uncultured Alphaproteobacteria bacterium | reverse complement strand
TTCAGCGCCTTATCGGGCGTTCGTTGCGCTCGGTGGTTGATTTGTCAGCAATGAAAGATTTTTCAATTTGCATAGACTGTGATGTTTTGCAGGCGGATGGCGGAACTCGTGTTGCGTCCATCAGCGGCGGTTTTGTCGCGTTATATCTGGCTTTGCAGAAATTGGTTGCCGAAAAACGGTTGCATGCTAATCCGATAAAAGAATTTGTTGCCGCCGTATCTTGCGATATTTATAACGGGGAGGCGGTTCTTGATGTGGATTATGAGGAAGATTCAAATTCGCAGGTTGATATGAATTTTGTGATGACGGAAAGCGGCAAAATTGTTGAAATTCAGGGAACAGCCGAAGGGGAACCGTTTGAAGAAGCGCAGTTTAATGAGCTTTTGGCTTTAGGAAAGCAGGGGATTGCTCAAATTGTTGCCTTGCAGAAAAAAGTGCTGGGAGTTGACGAATGAAAATAAACAAATTGCTTGTCGCTTCTCATAATAGCGGAAAAATTAAAGAAATCGAAAAGCTTTTAGCGCCGTATCATATTGAAGTGGTTTCGGCTCGGGATTTGGATTTGCCCGATGTGGAGGAAACCGGTGTCACTTTTCAGGAAAATGCGGCATTGAAAGCCGAACAGTTAAGCGCATTGAGCGGATTGCCGTGTCTGGCGGATGATTCCGGTTTGTGTGTCGATGCCTTAAGCGGGCGTCCGGGGGTGTATTCCGCCCGCTATGCGGAGAAAACATTGCCGAGCGGGGAAGTTGTACGGGATTTTAATCAGGCGATGGAACAGCTGATCGGAGAGTTAAAAGAAACAGGGAATCCGGATTGGTCGGCTCACTTTTCTTGTGTTTTGGCTTTTAAGACCCCGCAGGAAAAGTGTCGCTTTTTTGAAGGTCGGGTTAATGGACGTATTGTTGCCGAACGGAGCGGCGACAAGGGGTTTGGTTTTGATCCTATATTTATGCCGGATGGATTTGACAAGACGTTTGCAAATTTTACGGCGGAGGAGAAATCGGCAATTTCACACAGAGGCAGAGCTTTTGCCTTGTTTATAAAAGAGGTTTTTGAAACTGACTAAGCATATTTACAATATTCCGGCATCGTGCTGTTTTGTTGACGCTCTGGCGCAAAAGCTGGAACAGGAATTTGCCGGACATTTGATTGATTTGCCCGAAGTTTTGATTTTGTTACCTAATCGTCGTGCTTGTAAAAGTTTGGCTGACGCGTTTGTGCGTCACAGAGGTTTGTCGCCGACATTATTGCCGCGGATGATGCCGATTGGTGATGTTGACGAAGATGATTTGGTTTTGAGCAGCTATGAGGCCGGCAGCGCTTTATTGGAGGTTAAACCTGCGGTGGAGAGAACCGAACGCCTGATGCTTTTTACAAAAATTATCATGGCGCGGCCGACAGATTATGGCGTGGAAAAAATCGGAGCGGCGCAGGCTTGCGCTTTGGCTCAGGAACTGGCCGGATTAATCGATACGGTTAATAATGAAGAATTGGATTTTTCCAATTTGCAAAATTTGGTGCCGGAGGAATATGCGGCGCATTGGCAACAAACTTTAAAATTTTTAGAAATTATCACAACGTATTGGCCGCAAATTTTGCAAGAACGCGGTGTTTGTGACGCCAGTGAACGCCGGAGCTGTCTGTTGCAAAAACAGTGTGATGTTTGGGCGAAGAATCCGCCGCAGGGACGAATAATTATTGCCGGTTCCACGGCAACGTTTCCGATTATGAAGCGTTTGGTTGATATTGTTAGTCAGCTTCCTCAGGGAGAAGTGGTTTTATCCGGATTGGATAAAGCTCTTGATGAGGATTCATGGATTGAGATTGACGATACTCATCCGCAGTTTGAACTGAAAGAGTTGTTGGAATATCTGGGGGTTAATCGAAATGAGGTTGTCGATGTTTGTCCTTCGCTTTTTGCTGATCGGGAAGTTTTGGTTTCTGAGGTTATGCGGCCGGCGTCAACAACCGACAAATGGCTGGCTTTAAAGAAAAAGGGTGTTTCCCCTCAAGCGTTAGACGGCATAAAATTAATTGACTGTGCGGATGTTCGCCAAGAAGCGCTCGCTATTGCTTTAATTATGCGAGAGGTTTTGGAAACACCGGAAAAAACGGCGGCGTTAGTTACTCCTGACAGAAATTTGGCTCGACGTGTGGCCGGCGAGTTGGAACGCTGGAATATCAAAGTTGATGATTCCGCCGGTCGTCCTTTGTTTTTTGCGTTTGTTGCTTAAGGCTTGTTCTCAACAGGCAAAACGGGTGGATGTTCTCAGCTTGTTAAAACATCCGTTATGCGGGATGGGATTGAAATACGGGGATGTTCGAAGCTCGGTGCGGCAGTTGGAGCAAAATATATGGCGCGCCGGTGAAACGGATGATGATTTTGAGTTGTGGCAACTTTTTAATGAACAAACGGCGAAACTGCGTTCTTTGTTGCAATTGCCGAGTGTTGATTTGGCTGAACTTATTCGTGTGCATTTGCAGACGGCTGAAACCATAGCGTCAACGGAAGATAAAGATGGAAGCTCTGTGTTATGGAAGGGCGAAGCCGGTGAAGCCGCCTCGGTTTTCTTTTCGGATTGGCTGGAATATGTCGAGATTTTGGGAAATGTTGAACCGTTTGACTATTTGGGGTTGTCAGAAACAATGATGTCGGGCGTTATGGTGCGTCCGAAATACGGAACTCATCCGCGGCTAAGAATTTTGGGGCCGATTGAAGCCCGATTGACGCATTTTGACACAATGATTTTGGGTGAGGTCAACGAGGGCGCGTGGCCGCAGGCTGTGGCCGGAGATCCATGGATGTCACGACCGATGAAACGTGATTTTGGTTTTCCTCAACCGGAGAAAAGCATTGGCGTGTTGGGGTTGGATTTTTGTAACTTGTTGGGAGCTAAAGAGGTTTTTTTAACCAGAGCTGAACGTGTTCAAGGAACACCGATGGTTAAATCCCGTTGGTGGATGAGGTTGGAAACGGTTTTGAAGGCTTTGGATACTGATGTTGATTTGTTGATGACCGACAAGTATTCTCAATTTGCTCAACAATTGGATTTTCCCGATGATTTTGACAAGGTGGAACCGCCGGCGCCGCGGCCGCCGGTGTCGGCTCGTCCGAGAGAATTGTCAGCCAGCGGTATTGAGCTGTTGATGAGGGATCCTTATAGTGTTTTTGCCAAATATATTTTGCGTCTTAAACCATTGGATGATATTGAGCCTGATTTGACAATGGCTGATTATGGCACGATGATTCACGGGATTTTGGAGGAGTTTAACATATTGTATCCGACTGTTTATCCTAAGGATGCGAAAGAGAAATTATTG
>CATGXW010000147.1 GCA_949542085.1 uncultured Alphaproteobacteria bacterium | reverse complement strand
AAAGATATTTGTTTGTCACTCCCGACGGTCATCGGCAAACGCGGTATTCACAATGTGATTTATCCTAAATTTAACGATGACGAAAAAGCCAAATTGAAAAAGAGCGCTGAAACCATCAAAGACTACTCGGAAAAAGCGCTTGAAATCATCGGATAACCCCGAAAAAGAGCTTAAAAACTCGTCAAGATATTTGCAATTCCTCTTCCTTGAGCGTATAGTAAGCGGGAAGAGGAATTTTTTTTATGGAATAAGACATGGCTCAAGTCATTACGCTCGGTTGTCGGATCAATACTTACGAATCAGAAATACTAAAAGAAAAATTTAAAAACCGCGATGATTTAATCATCGTCAACACTTGTGCCGTTACCGGAGAAGCGGAACGCCAGTGTCGACAAACGATTCGCAAACTGCGCCGCGAAAACCCGAACGCCAAAATCATTGTCACCGGCTGTGCCGCGCAGATTGCGCCTCAGAAATTTGCCGAAATGGATGAAGTAGATTTGATTCTCGGCAACAAAGAAAAAACAGAAATCGAAAAATACATCCAAGGTGACATCACCGAAAAAACCATCGTAGGCGACATCCTTTCATACGATAGCTACGACAACTACCTGATAACAGGTTTTGAAGGGCGTCAAAAAGCTTTTGTTCAAATGACCACCGCTGCACATACTGCATCATTCCCTATGCCCGCGGCAACAACCGTTCCGTGCCGGTGCAAGACATTCTTAATCAGATTCGCGAACTGCTGAACCAAGGATTTCAGGAAATATGCCTGACCGGTGTTGACATCTGTTCTTACAATACGGATGAAATAAACTTCAGCAAACTGACCGCGACGATATTAACACAAATTCCGGAATTACCTTCCTTACAATTCGGTTCTCTGGATCCCGCCGCAATTGATGATGACTTCATCAAACTTGTCAAAGAATACAAAAACATTCACCCGCACTTTCACCTCTCAATTCAATCCGGAGATAATATGGTTCTGAAAAGAATGAAACGACGTCACACACGTGAAGATGTTATTTCTCTTTGCCACAAAATCAGAGCAATCCGTCCGGAGGCCACTTTCGGCGCGGACTTCATTTGCGGTTTTCCGACCGAAACAGATGAACAATTTCAAAACACCATAAAATTAGTACATGACGCAGGCATTAATAAACTCCACGTGTTCCCCTATTCCGAACGCAGTGGCACACCGGCCGCGCTTATGCCGCAAGTGCCTGTTGAGATTCGCAGAGAACGTGCCCGCTTATTGCGACAGGAAGGAGAAAGTACCGATGAGTAACTGGTTAAAAAAACTGGGACTGGGCTTAAAAAAGTCTTCAGACCGTCTGAACAGCGGCATCAGCGATATCTTCACAAAACGCAAACTTGACGACAGTACCATAGAGGAGCTGGAAGAACTTCTTATCTGCGCGGATATGGGAATTGCCGCCTCGACAAAGCTGTCATCCAAACTATCCAAACGCCGCTTTGATAAAGATATTGAAAACGATGACATCCGCACGAGTTTGGCAAAAGACATCGAAGAAATTTTAGCCCCCTGTGAAGAACGGCTGACAACCTCGTCTCATCATCCGGAAATCATCTTGATGGTTGGCGTTAACGGAGCCGGAAAAACCACCACCATCGGCAAATTGTCCAAACGTTTTGCCGATAAAAAGATCAGCTTCATCGCCGGTGACACATTCCGCGCTGCCGCCGTTGAACAACTCTCCGTTTGGGGAGAGCGCAACAACGTGCGCGTTTTCAAAGGACCGGACGGTTGTGACGCCGCCGGCCTCTGCTATGACGGCCTTCAAGAAGCCATTAAACAAAACGATGACATTGTCTTCATTGACACCGCCGGTCGCCTGCAAAACAAAAGCGGCTTAATGGATGAATTGAAAAAGGTCGTTAAAGTTATCAAAAAAGTTATCCCTGACGCCCCCCACCACACACTGCTGTGTCTGGACGCCACCACCGGACAAAATGCCTTAAATCAGGTCAAAACGTTCAAAGAGATGGTCAATGTTGACGGCTTAATCATCAACAAACTTGACGGCACGGCCAAAGGTGGAATTTTGGTCGCCATTGCCCAAGAAGAACCCACCCCGATTTATTTCATCGGCGTCGGTGAAGGCATTGATGACATTAATGAATTTTCCGCGCGTGATTTTTCAAGAAACTTACTGGATCTGCAATAATGGAAGACTTGCTTAATCTTATGGAAACACCACAAAATGCCGTGCAAATCCCTGAATTTACGGTAAGCGAAATTTCGTTTGAGGTCAAACGTCTGGTAGAAACAGCCTTTGGCAAAATAAAAGTTCGCGGCGAAATTTTCGGTGGGAAACGAGCCGATTCCGGTCACTGGTATCTGTCTCTGAAAGACGAAAACGCCGTTATTTCCGCCGTTGTATGGAAAGGCGTCGCATCCCGCCTCCCTTTCAAACCGGAAGATGGATTGGAAGTTATCGCCACTGGAAAGATCACAACTTTTGCCGGCAAATCATCATACCAACTGGTCATTGACCAGATGGAAATCGCCGGCGCCGGTGCTTTGTTGAAACTTTTGGAAGAACGCAAAAAACAATTTGCCGCCGAAGGGTTGTTTGATGCCGCTCACAAGCAGAAAATTCCATTTCTGCCGCAGACAATCGGTGTTGTGACATCAGCCAGTGGCGCTGTTATTCGCGATATCATCCATCGTGTCCGTGACCGCTTTCCCTCACACATTCTGGTTTGGCCCACTCCGGTACAAGGAGACGGCGCCGCGGAAAAAATCGCGGCGGCCATCCACGGCTTCAACAATCTTCCTCAAAACGGTGAAATCCGCAGACCAGATGTTTTGATTGTCGCTCGCGGCGGCGGAAGTTTGGAAGACTTATGGCCGTTTAATGAAGAAGCTGTTATTCGAGCGGTGTACGCCTCGCAAATTCCGGTCATTTCTGCTGTCGGACACGAAACAGACACCATGCTGATCGACTATGTTTCCGACCTGCGGGCGCCGACACCAACCGGCGCCGCGGAATTCGCCGTTCCCGTCAAAAACGATTTATATGCCCAGCTCAACACACTCACCGGCCGCTTGTTAAATGCCGAAACCAGATATTTTGAAGAACGTCGCATCAAACTGGAGGGACTGTCCAGAGGCATCCCCAACTTGGAACAATTGCTGCAAGAAGCGACTCAAAAATTTGACGACAGAATAGAACGCCTAAACATCGCATTCAAAACGCTGCTGCAAAACAAACACAACCAAATAGAACGCACCGGACTAAAACCATATTACGTCAAAAACATTGTTGAAAAGGGAACGGAAATTCTCAACCAACTTTCTCTTCGTTT
>CATGXW010000146.1 GCA_949542085.1 uncultured Alphaproteobacteria bacterium | reverse complement strand
GGAAAGTGACAAATCAGTTGCCGCTTTATACGCCCGCTCCATCAGCGCTTTCAAACAACTTAACATCCGCAAAGCGCAAAATCTGCTGGATGAACTGATAAAAAAAGAACCGAACAACCCGTATTTTCATGAATTAAAAGGGCAAGTTTTCTTAGAAACAGGGCATATTTCCGAAGCAATAAAAGAATACAGAAAAGCATTGGCTTATGCGCCGCAGTCATATCTGCTGCAAATCAGCTTGGCTCAAGCATTGCTTGAAAACACCCCTACTCCGCAAACCGCCCAGGAAGCCATTACCCTCCTGAATAAAGCCCTTATCAAAAGACCAAACGGCATGAGCTGGCAGTTGCTGTCACGCGCGTACGGCGTTTTGGGAAAAACAGCAGAAGCAAATTACGTCGCGGCGGAATACTCTTTATACTTGCGAGCATATGACACGGCAAAACGCCAAGCAGAGCAAGCCAAAGCCGCTAATCCGTCTCCGGCGCTGGCGCTTAAAATCGATGATTTGCTGTTACGATTGAAAAATATGAAGAATTAATCCAATTCAGCAATAATTTTTGCGGCGATATCCTCATAAACAGCGGTAAACCGACTATCAGGATCAGCAAAAACAATCGGCGTTCCGTTATCGGCATTTTCACGAATATCTATATGCAGAGGGATTTCGCCCAAAAAAGGAACATTCATTTCTTCTGCCGCGGTTTTAGCGCCGGCATGCCCGAAAATATCCGCACGAGTTCCGCATTTCGGACACAGATAATAACTCATATTTTCAATTATGCCCAAAATCGGAACGTTGACTTTTTTGAACATATTGACACCTTTGACGGCGTCAATTAAAGCAATATCCTGCGGCGTTGACACAATGACGGCACCGTCAAGTTTCAATTTTTGAGACAATGTGATTTGGATATCGCCGGGTCCCGGAGGCATGTCAATAACCATAACATCAATCTCCCCCCAATTTACCTGTGTCATCAATTGTTCAATCGCACCACAGGCTTTTGAGCCTCGCCATATCAGCGGGACGTCTTTGGCGATGAACGTGCCGATAGACATGGATTGTATTCCCATATATTCAAAAGGCTCAAAAGTTTTGCCATCGTGGCTCAAGGCTCCTACGCCCTCGTATCCCAACATTGTCGGAACAGACGGACCATAAATATCGGCATCAAACAACGCCACTTTTTTCCCATGGTTGGCCAAGGCCAAAGCTAAATTAACAGCTGTGGTCGATTTGCCGACGCCTCCTTTGCCCGAAGCAACCGCAATAATCTTTTTGACATTTTTAACAGACCATCCTTCTTCTTGCGGTTTGAGAGATGCCGGCTTCTTTTCCGCCGTATAAATAACAGACACTTTCGAAACGCCGTCCAATGACAGCAACCGTTCTTTCATTGCCGCTTCTTTATCCGTGTCCGCAGCGTCTTTTTGAATAGTCACAATCAAACGGCCATTGGCCAATTTTATACTGTCCACGGCCTTGTTATCAAAATGCGTTTTTACAATATTTTCAATGTCACTGTTCATGGGAGGTGTCCTGTTGATAGATGTTTTCATCTGTTGTTTTCTTGTGCTATTTATATTATATAATGGTGCAAATGCAATAGAAAAGTAAAGGAAAACGAAATGGCTAAAATTCCGAATCCTTGGGAAGATAACGACAATACTCCCTGGCATGACAATGACACACCGAAACCTCAACCAAAGGTCAAAAAATTTACACCGAAAAAAGGAAATGATTTCAATTTTCCTTGGCAGTTGGGTGTTGCGGCACTGGTTTTGTTGTGGCTGGCAACCGGATTTTACCAAGTTCAACCAAACGAACAAGGTGTTGTTTTGCGTTTTGGCGCCTATGTTGACACAACCGACGCCGGCTTGCATTATCACCTGCCTTATCCGATTGAGGATGTCGTCAAAGTCAACACGACACAAGAACGAAGCATTACTCTCGGCGTGAGTGAGAATTACGGCAGCAAAAATTCCTTTACCGAAAGTCACATGCTGACCGGAGATGAAAACATTGTCGATATCAACCTGACAATCGTTTGGCGTATTGACAACGCTAAAGATTATCTGTTCAACATGCAAAGCCCTGATCAAACAATTAAAGTCGCCGCTCAATCCGTTTTGCGCGAGATTGTCGGCCAATCGCAGATGATGCCGATTATTTCCGGTGATCGCGGCAAAGTTGAAGACGAAACCAAAGACGAACTGCAAAAAGTTTTAAACGAATTCGGCTCTGGTGTTAAAGTTGTCCGTGTCAAACTTCAAAAAGCAGATCCTCCGAAACAGGTTGTTGACGCCTTTAACGAAGTTCAGCGAGCCAAAGCGGATATGGAACGCTTCAAAAACGAAGCCGAAGCTTATCGCAACGAGATTTTGCCAAAGGCAAAAGGTGAAGCGGCTCAACGCCTGCAAAACGCTGAAGCCTATAAACAAGGCGTCGTTAACAAGGCAAAAGGTGATGCCGAACGTTTTATTTCCGTTTATAACGCCTATAAACAAGGCAAAGACGTGACGATTAAGCGTTTGTATCTGGAGACGATGGAAAATGTTTTGTCAAACTCCAATAAAGTGATTTTAGATCCGGCAGCAAAAGGATCCAATGTTGTTCCTTATTTGCCGTTGGAAGGGTTGCAACAAACCCCGTCTTTGAAAAAAACTAAAGAATAAGGAGAATACGAATGAGTGATAAGTTGAAAATTACCCTCGGCGGTGCCGTCGTTGTTCTTCTTTTTGTTTTGCTGAACACTTTTTATGTTGTGTCTCAGACAGAACAGGCGATTGTTTTACAATTCGGCGAACCGGTCAGAGTCATCAAAGAACCGGGGCTGAAAATGAAAATACCGTTCATTCAAAACGTTGTTTTTTATGACAACCGTCTTTTAAATCTTGATCCTCCGGCTCAAGAAGTTGTTTTGAACGATAAAAAACGTCTGGATGTTGACAGCTTTACGCGTTATCGGATTGTTGATCCGCTCAAATTTTACAAAACCGTACGCACGGAAATGCAAGCACGCAGCAAGTTGGAAGAAATCGTCAACTCGTCTCTGCGTAAAATTTTGGGACGAATTACGCTTCAGGAACTTTTGTCCCAAAAGCGGACCAAGATAATGAGCGATATCAGCGACGCCGTTAAAATCGACGCCGAACAAATCGGTGTCAGCGTTGCCGATGTTCGTATTCGCAGAGCCGATTTGCCGGTCGAGGTATTACAAGCAATTAACGCCCGCATGAAAGCCGAACGTGAACGCGATGCAAAAGAATTTCGCGCGACAGGCCGTCAGGAAGCACAAAAAATTAGAGCAACTGCCGAAAAAGAACAAACAATCATCGTGACAG
>CATGXW010000145.1 GCA_949542085.1 uncultured Alphaproteobacteria bacterium | reverse complement strand
ACTAATTTTATTTTAGATGGATTTTCTCTTTTATCTAAACTAAGGGAAAAACTATCAGATATTGTTTGAATATCCTCATCTCTGATATCCCAAACAGTAAAAGCAGCATATGGAGAGAAACGTTCTGCTGCAAAATATTTATGTATGCTTTCAGTTCCTCCACCAGGAGACTCTTTTTCATAAACATTACCATTTAAAACGAATCCATCTTTTGCAGGATTAAATGGATGAAACTCAAAAATCCTTATACCAACTAAGTTTTTTTTGTTGGAAAGACGAACAAACTCCAAGCTTCCCATAAAAATGTTCATGCCGTTATCTTCAAAAAATATGATATCTTTATTGTGGTTTCTATAACTACGAGTGAAATGGCGATAGGTCATTGTTGCAACACCGCTTCCGCTTATGATTGCACAATTTTTCAGTCGCTCTACGCCTGTTTTATATTCACATTTCTTATCCGGTCTTACAACAAAAGTTAAAATAGAATCTAAATGTTCAATGGCTATTCCTCGGCCTTTATAGTCATCATAAGAAACATCTTGTATAGAGCCTATCGGAAGCTTCATTTGACATTGGTCTTTTTTATAACATTCTTTGATGCTGTTAAACTGCGGAACAGTTGTATATGTAATATCTTTATTAGTATCAGGAAAATAATAACGTTTATTTGTCCTATATTTACCTTCAGCATATTTCTTTGCCCATTTTCTGTCTGCTTTTTGATTCGGTGTCATATGAATTTTATCCATCATTTCATATTGGTCTTTGACACATTGAATTAATTCATCTATCGGTAATTCCGAATCGCAATCTACCACCGGACCATAAGGATCATCGCTATAAGCACCTTTAATTGTACTACAGGATATAGAACAGCAAAGGCCAAATGTTAAAACAGCTATAGAAAAATATTTTTTATTCATTAATCGATTCTCTTTTCTAAAAACAAAAAAACTTCCACAAGCGATTGCCGGGGAAGTTTTGCAAAAATAACAGCCTGATATTCAGGGGAGCATGGATGTGATGGGGAATTGCTTCGCCCAGAACAGTTCCGATTCCAACCCACAGAGATTGTCTCCGACTAAAAGCCTTGACAATGTATTGGCTGGGATTATACTCCATATCAGATCTCCTGAATATTAGAATTTCATTGTCGATAGTTTCGCAGATAAAAATTTGTTTTGCAACAAGATTCTGCACTTATTAAATTCCATTTTCGAATAAAATCCATTCAAAATTGAAATGACTCTCCAGTTTCTGCGGGGTTGAGTATTTGTAAAAAAATTACATTTCTTAAAATTTAGTAAAAAATCTTTGACATTGTGCAAAAATATCCATAATCTGATTTGCATATTCATCCTTTAGCAAAGGGCAGCGATATGGAAAATCAAACATCTGCATCTCCCGCGATTGACACAGGCTTAGCGTGTTTTGCGATTATGGGGAATTTCTTCGAAAAGCCGATTTCGCTCGACCAAATCAAGCATAAATACGATCGGCAGAATTCGCATTTTGAAGAATATGAACTGCTGCAGTTGGCAAAAGAATTTTCTTTTAAAGCCAGATTTGTGGAAACCACATGGGGCCGCCTGAACAAAACCAATCTGCCCGCCATTGCTCAAAGCAAAGACGGGACTTATTTTATTCTGGGCAAATGCGATGAAGAGAAAGCCCTGATTCAGGATCCGGCAGCTGGTAACAAGCCGCAGATTTTAAACAAAGAAGAATTTGCAGACAGATGGAACGGCCGTCTTTTGATGATGACCTGCCGCGAGTTTATCAACGGCAAAAACCGCAAGTTTGACATCTCGTGGTTTATTCCGGCGGTGGTCAAATACCGCAAACTGTTCGGCGAGGTGATTCTGGCGTCATTTTTCTTACAGCTGTTTGCACTGGTGTCGCCGCTTTTATTTCAGGTGGTGATTGATAAGGTGTTGGTTAACCGCGGGCTGTCGAGCCTTGATGTGTTGATGACGGCGTTAATCTGCATTGGTATATTTGAAACCATGCTCGGAGCTTTGCGGACTTATACTTTCTCTCATACCACTACCCGCGTTGACGTGGAGCTTGGCGCAAGCTTGTTCAAACACCTCATCCGTCTGCCGCTGTCTTATTTCGACTGCCGCAGGGTCGGTGATACAGTGGCACGCGTGCATGAACTGGAGAATATTCGCAACTTTTTGACCGGTTCGACCTTAACCCTGATTATTGACTTCTTTTTTACCATCATCTTTTTTACGGTGATGTTCTTCTATTCAAAGACCCTTACACTGTTGGTTTTGCTCTCCATTCCGTTTTATGTGGTGCTTTCTTTATTCTTCACGCCGATTTTGCGGGTGCGGATTGACGAACGTTTCCGCCGTGGAGCTGAGAACCAATGCTTTCTGGTGGAAGCGGTTTCCGGCGTGGAAACAGTCAAGTCGCTGGCAGTTGAACCGCAAATGCAACGCCGTTGGGAACAGCAACTTGCAGCCTATGTCGGGTCATCTTTCAGGGCTTCGCATATCAATAATATCGCCGGACAGTTGGTACAACTGGTGCAGAAAATCACGATGGCGTTGACCTTGTGGATTGGTGCAAGTTTGGTTATGAAAGGCGAATTGTCGGTCGGACAGTTGATTGCCTTTAATATGCTTGCCGGACGCGTGACGCAACCGATTTTACGCCTGGCGCAGTTGTGGCAGAATTTCCAGCAGGCGAAAATCTCCATGGATAAGCTCTCGGATATTCTGAACAATCCGCCGGAGAATACGACCAACCTTTCCAAAGGTTCGATGCCGGAGATTAAAGGCAGCGTGGAATTTAAGGACATCACTTTCCGCTATGTGCCGAACGGGCCGGAAATCCTTAAAAAGATGAATTTCAAAATCAAAGCCGGACAGAAAATCGGTTTTGTGGGGCCGAGCGGTTCGGGAAAATCGACTGTCACCAAGCTGATTCAGCGGCTGTATATTCCCGAAAACGGCAAGGTGCTGATTGACGGGATTGACATTTCCACGGTAGACGTGGCGTGGCTCAGGCGGCAAATCGGCGTGGTGCTGCAGGAGAATTACTTATTTAATAAGAGTGTTCGCGAAAATATTGCCCTCACCAATCCGGCGATTTCTATGGACAGGATAATTGCCGCGGCCAAGCTGGCGGGCGCGCACGAGTTTATTACCGAGCTGCCGAACGGCTATGACACGATTATTGAAGAACGCGGTTCCTCGCTTTCCGGCGGACAGCGGCAGCGGATTGCCATTGCGCGGGCTTTGGTAAATAATCCGCGGATTTTGATTTTTGACGAGGCGACCTCGGCGCTGGATTATGAATCCGAGCGGATTATCCAGCAGAATATGGCCTCCATCT
>CATGXW010000144.1 GCA_949542085.1 uncultured Alphaproteobacteria bacterium | reverse complement strand
CTTTGGAAACTTCGATTCCTACAAAATCTTTCATGCGGGAAGGGCGAATGTAAGCCACACGCTCCTGACAATTTTCATCGCCGGCGATTTCCATTTCGGAAGCTTCACCGCCGCAAATATCCAAAATCAATTGAGTGGCGTATTCTGCTCCCATAATATTTGATTTCGGATCAACCCAGCGTTCATAACGATAACGTGAGTCGGAATCAATCTGAAACTTGCGTCCGGTGCGGGCAATGCATTCCGGCGCAAACAAAGCGCTTTCCAAAAAGACGTTGGTCGTGTCGGCAGAGCAGCCTTTGGACGCACCACCCATAATGCCGCCCAGACACTGAATGCCGTCACCGTCGCAGATCCCCAGAGACTGGCAATCCAAAGAATATTCTTTGTCTTCCAGAGAAACGAATTTTTCTCCGTCTTTGGCCATGCGAATGCAGATATCACCAACCAGTTTGTCCGCATCAAAAACATGCAAAGGACGAGCCATATCGATGTTGATGTAGTTGGTAATATCAACCAGCGGAGAAATCGAACGCAAGCCGATTGCAGCCAAGCGGTCTTTCATCCACTTTGGTGTTTCCGCTTTGTTGTTAACATTGCGGATATAGCGTCCGACATAAGTTGGACACGCTTTAGAATCTTCAACTTTTACTTTAATCGAAGATTTGAAGCTGCTGTTATTGCTTTTAATGTTTGTGGGTTTTAGCGTTCCGATTCCGGCAGCGGCCAAATCTCTGGCAATACCTCTGACGCCCAAACATTCGGCACGGTTCGGCGTGATGGAAATGTCAAATACCGGATCAAAATTCAAAACTTCTGCCGCGTTAACACCGATTTTGGTATCCTCGGGGAGTTCAATAATGCCATTGTGGTCTTCGCCGATACCCAGTTCTTTTTCAGAACAGAGCATGCCAAAACTTTCCACACCACGGATTTTTCCGACTTTTAATGTTTCATTGTAGCAGGGAATGAGTGTGCCGACAGGAGCAAAAACGCCGACCAAACCTTTTCTGACATTAGGCGCGCCGCAAACAACCTGTAAAGCCTGTTTGCCGTCATTCACGCTTAGCAAATGCAAATGGTCGGAATCCGGATGCATGTCGCATTCTTCAACACGTGCGGTTACAAAACCTTTGAGAGCCGCCGCCGGATTGGAAACTTCTTCAACTTCCAGTCCGATACGGGTCAGTGTGTCGGCGATTTCGTCAACGGTTGCGTTAGTGTCTAAATGTTCTTTTAACCATGATAATGTAAATTTCATCTCAGCATCTCCTATCTGGCTGCACCGCCGTTATTGCTCAAACCTCCGGTCATCGAGGCTTCATCCAAAGGAACAAAGCCGTAATGCTTCATCCAGCGGACATCAGAGGCAAAAAAGTCGCGCAAGTCGGGAATGCCGTATTTCAACATTGCCAAACGATCCAAGCCCAGACCAAAGGCAAATCCCTGATACTCATCAGGATCAACACCACAGGCTTTTAATACATTCGGGTGAACCATACCGCACCCCAAAATCTCCAGCCAGTCGTTACCGGCACCGATTTTCAGTTCTGTTTTGCTTTTCAGGCAACCGATATCCATTTCTGCGGACGGTTCGGTGAACGGGAAGTAGGACGGACGATAGCGAACAGGAATTTCATCAAGCTCAAAAAAGGCTTTGATAAAGTCATACAGACAGCCTTTGAGGTGAGCCATGGTTGTGTGTTTATCAATCACCAAGCCCTCGACCTGATGAAACATAGGCGTGTGTGTGGCATCATAATCAGAACGGTAGGTGCGCCCCGGAGCAATAATGCGGATAGGCGGTTGTTTCTTTTCCATCGTGCGAACCTGAACAGCAGAAGTCTGGGTGCGAACAACATAGCTGTCATCAAAGTTATCGCTTTCCGGATTAGAAATATAAAATGTGTCTTGCATTTGACGGGCAGGGTGATTTGCCGGCGTGTTCAAGGCGTTAAAATTGTGAAATTGGTCTTCAATATCCGGACCATCGGCAACTTCAAATCCCATTTGTCCGAAAATAGCGGTCACTTCCTCGTAAATTTTAGAAACGGGATGAATGCGGCCTTGCTTTTCTTGACGAATGGGCAGAGTAACGTCGATTCTCTCCGCTGCCAGACGGGCATTAAGCTCTTTAGCTTCCATCTCGGCTTTTTTTGCTTCCAGTTCGGCTTCGATTTCTGTTTTCAAAATATTCAGGTTTTTGCCCATTTCTTTTTTTTGTTCAACCGGCAAAGCGCCTAATTCTTTCATCATTTCGGTAATGCGGCCTTTTTTGCCGAGAATAGCCACACGAGCTTCTTCCAGCGCTTTACCGTCTTGTGCCTTGCTGATTAAGCCTGATAATTCGGCTTTAATACTTTGCAAATCTTCCATTTTTTCACCTTGTTACACATTCCTGCACGGGGCAGAGTTTAAAAACAATAAAGAGTTACCCAAGGGCAACTCTTTATTTTTATTTGTTTTTTTCAAACTTAGTTCGACAGTTGTCTGATAAGTCTTAGTTAAGAGCAGCCTTAGCTTGATCTACCAACTTAGCAAAAGCTTCGGGCTCTTTAACAGCGATATCGGCCAACACTTTACGATCTAATTCGATACCAGCTTTGTTGAGCCCGCTAATAAATCGAGAATAGGTCATATCGTGCAAACGAGTTGCTGCGTTAATTCTTTGAATCCACAATGTGCGGAAGTTTCTTTTCTTAGCTCTTCTATCGCGATAAGCATATTGTAAAGCTTTCTCAACTTTTTCAATAGCAACGCGGAAAACGTTTTTAGAACGGCCTCTATAACCTTTAGCCATAGAGAAAACTTTTTTATGACGTGCGTGAGCTGTTACACCTCTTTTAATACGAGACATTCTTCATTCTCCCTACAAATATGGTAAAAACTTTTTAACAATCTGAACGTCAACTGCAGAAAGCAAAGTTGTACCGCGAGCTTGTCTTTTCATTTTCTGGGTTTTGCAGAAGAGGCAGTGTCTCTTGAAAGCAAAGTTTCTTTTCAGTTTGCCGGTTCCGGTAACGCTAAAGCGTTTTTTAACGGCGCTTTTAGTTTTCATTTTAGGCATTTTAATCCCTTTCTAAATATCAAAAAATTTGGATTTATCAGGAGTCGTCAGGCATGCCAATTAGCCCGAACCACTCTTTTCAGCGGCGTTTATACACTTTAAACCCTCAGATTGCAAGCATTTTTTTCAATATTTTTATTTGATGACTATCTCTCTCAGAATTGAAAATTGTACTCCGGTGGCTCTCCGGCGACTGCAAACGAGGATTTTCCTCAGCCGCTTAACTGTTGCCTCCGGTGGCTCACCGGTGACTGCAAACGAGGATTTTCCTCAGCCGCTTAACTGTTGCCGCCCCTGCTAGGGGTT
>CATGXW010000143.1 GCA_949542085.1 uncultured Alphaproteobacteria bacterium | reverse complement strand
ATATTTCATTTAAACATAAAACGTTGCTTGCAATATACATAAGTTTTTTGCGCTGTCAACAAGAATCTCTACAAATAATTAATTTTTCTTAAGCCGTGCCGCCTTTTTATCCCGCCGCATCAAAGCCCGATACAACTCCGGTTTCATAAATCGCCCCTGCCAAATACCGCGTTTTGCTCGTTTGGCTTTATTTTGCGCTTTGTCATAGGCATGTGTATAGCGGTCATACGCCACGGCCCATCCCTGCAAAACCATTTGCCGATTAACGTTTTTACCGCCGGAATAACAAACGGCCACTTCCCGATGATATCGATCCGTTGTCAGAGTTTTGCACTCCAAATCATCCTTTACCAACGCTTTCAACGCCGACAACGCCCGCTTTCCGCACGCATAAGCTGCTCCGTTCGCATCAAAGCACTCCTGCTTATATTCCGGCGCATCAATCCCCGACAATCTGATTTCACGCTTACCGATAAACAGGCTGTCACCGTCAACAACCTTTATCTGAGCCTCCGCCGGCTTAATCCAAAACAGAAATACCGCAATCAGTAATAAAAAGCGCATGCCCCCTCCTTCCCTCTCATTAGAGTCCTTTTGCCGCATCATTGCAAGAATAAACACAAAATCCACTGAATAAACTGTAAAAAACTTTTGGTTTTTCATAATCTTTGTCCTAAGATAAGGCATAATTTACGATAATAAGGCTTAGCAATGCGTTTAAACAAATTTTCAAAAAACATTTCCTGTCAACTGCCATGCTTCTGGGCGGTTGCGAATACTTTCGCACCAGAACCCCAAAAGAGTTCATGACAAACCCGTTTGAACCAAGCGGTGTTGAATACGCAAAACAAGGATCTGTTATGCGCCCCGCTGAATTGCGCAATCCGGGGGCGGTCATTGTTTGCCGCTCGCATCAATGCGCGCCGGCCAAATTAACCATGTCGAAAGAATACGTTTACAACAGCTTGCTCCATCTTTTTGACAACAACAATTATCAAAAGGCGCTCATCTGTCAGGCTGATCCGGCATCACACACCTGCCTTGAAAACTACATTACTCTGCCGATTATGGCAGGTATCACGCCGACAAACGCCTATATTGACCATGTCAAAATCACCGATGTTATTATCGGCAAACAAGCCAACAAAATTAATTTGATTTTGAACTACAACTTGACCTATGGCGGACAATCTCCGGATTGTACTCCGGCTCAATCGATTCTATTTGCCAAAAACGTCAACCACGTCCTCTTGGAAGACGCCGGTTACACATGCAAAATGACAGCCATCGGCCAAACGACCGTCAAAACCGTTTTTGCCATCGATTATGTTGATTTGGACTATGGTTACATCGGCGGCTTTTATTCAATCGGTTTATCCGGACCGGCTCACGGCGGCGGAAACGGCTATATGCTTTTACGCTTGCCCAAAAACGCCTATCCGTTGGCTCCCAACCTCAAAGGAGCTCAAAAAGCAACCACGACAAAAACATCGGCAGCTCAAAACGCCGCCGGCTTTACAACCAACGCTGTTCCATCGACAAGCCGCAAATCGACAGGCACCGGCGTTCAAATCTTCCCATTGAGCAAAACAACCGCTACATCTCCGGAAACTGCGTCATCAGCTCCGGAAGAAACGGTTATAACAGAAACAATTCAGGAAACAATAAGCGAATAAAAAAAAGCCTCATGCAAATCATGAGGCTTTTTTTAGAATATCAGTCTTTTCCTATATTGATATTACGGTTAATGTAAACGGAAAGGATAATTCCAAAACCGGCCATAACCGATAAAATAACCGTTCCGCCATAAGAAATCAGCGGCAACGGAATTCCCACAACCGGAATAAGGCCCAAAACCATAGCGGTGTTAATAAACACATAGAAAAAGAAGTTTGTCGCCAACCCAATAGCCACCAATTTTCCAAAATAACTTGAACTTTTCAAAGCAAAAGAATAACTGTAGGCGATAATCAAAAAGTTCAAAATAATGATAAACGAAGCCCCGATTAAGCCGAATTCCTCAGACAACATCGTAAAAATAAAATCGGTATGTTTTTCAGGCAAAAAGTTCAAATGGCTTTGTGTACCGTTCAAAAAACCTTTACCGAACACGCCACCGGATCCCAACGCAATTTTTGACTGAATAATATGATAACCGGCTCCTAGAGGATCCCTTTCCGGATTCAAGAAAGTCAACACCCGATTTTTTTGATAATCATGCAAAAAATGCCACGCTATCGGCATTAAGATAATAGCCGTTAAAATAACGACACCGAACTTCCACAATTGCACCCCGACAACAAAGAACATGGCGCCGGCGGTAAACACCAACATCAAAGCGGTTCCCAAATCAGGCTGTGTCATAACCAAAAATGCCGGAAACAAAACCATCATTCCCGGAACAACCAATCCCTTGACACTTTCAATTGTCTGCAACGGAGTCGAATGAAAATAACGAGCCAAAGCCAAAACCAACGCAATTTTCATCAACTCGGACGGTTGCAACTTCATAAACCCCAAATTAATCCAGCGTTGAGCCCCCATTCCGATATGCCCTGTGATTTCCACCACAATAAGCAAAATCAAAGCAACAAAATAAAATGAATAAGCATAACGCATAAACAGCCTGATATCGGTCAAAGCAAAAGCAATCATAACCGCGAAGCCCAAACCGAAACGCAAAGCCTGATTAAGAGCCCAAGGTTTCCAGTGTCCGTTAGCCGCGGAATAAAGCATCAACACCCCGATAGACGCCAACAACAAAATAAACATGATATAAGAAAAGCTCAAATTCTGAAGTTTTTCTTTCAATGTTGGGGTTTGGCTTTTAAAACTTGTTTCATAAAACTTATACATTTTTTACTCCACCGGTTGCTCTGAGGCATCCAATTTTAAGGCTTCCAACAACAACTTGCCGGCCAAATCAGCGGCAACAGATCCGCCTCGCCCATGCTCAACCAAAACAGCGACGGCATACTTCGGATTATCATGAGGCGCATACCCGACAAACAAGGCGTGATTCCGCAAATGCCACGGCAAATCTTCCTGTCGCAACACCCCGCTTTGCCGCTCTTTCATCGTAATGCGGCGTACCTGAGTTGTTCCTGTTTTTCCGCTCATCTTCTGCCCGTTAAAGTCAATACGATGCGCATAGGCCGTTCCGCCCTGAGAATTAACCACATCATACATTCCCTGTTTGACTAAATACGCCGGCGCAATATCTATCTTTTTCAATTCCGTTACACTTTGCTCGCTGGCTTTTTTGAAAGTTGGAACCACTTCATAGCCACCATTCGCAATTCGAGCGGCCATCGTCGCCAATTGTATCGGCGTCGCCAAAACATAGCCCTGCCCGATACCGGAAATCAAACTTTCCCCTTGTTGCCAAGGCTCGCCAAAACGACGCATTTTCCAATCGGTATCTGGAAT
>CATGXW010000142.1 GCA_949542085.1 uncultured Alphaproteobacteria bacterium | reverse complement strand
ATATCCGCGGCAACGAAGAATCCGGTCATCATGCTTAAAAACAACAAAGTCAAAGCCATCAGAGACTTTTGCTTATAGGTATTTTGACGCACGCCCGCCACGCCAATCAAAACAGCCAGATGCACCGCTAAGATAATTAGCAAGGCAAAAATATCCACCCCAAAGAGAATATTCACATCAGGAACATCCAACCAATTGAATTTTTCCATAAGCTGCAACGTTGTTTTTTTCTCATCAATCAACATAAATATGCGGAAAATCATAACAATGTTGGAAAGAATCGTAAAAACGCAAACATTAAACGCGTTACGTCCTCTTGTGACTTCATCATCCTTGGACATCAACACAAACAAGACGCCAAGAAAAGGAATCGCAACAACTAAGGATAACAACGCAAAAGGACTATTCATAGTAATACCTTCCCGCAAAAACAACAAAGAAGCCCAAACCAATCAGAACCATAACCAGATAATTCAACCACGCGGCGGCCTGAATTTTATGCAAACCTCCGACAATTAAGCCCGTTGTTTGCGACAATGAAGCAATAACCGTCCGTTCAATAAACAGAAAATCTATCGTTATCCATAAAATACGCCCCAGCAAACGCAACGGCATCAAAACAAAACCATTATACACCTTGCCAATCAAATCAGCGTCTTGTAGTTTTTCATTTTCAGCCCAACGGAGCGTAAATCCTAAAGGATTGAGCCATAGAAAGAGCAGAAAAACCAAGCATCCCCCCCCCAACAAACCGACTTCCAACCGATGAAAATCGATTAGCTGCGGCAACAGAAACAGATACAATCCGCTCCCAAAGAACAACGCCATCGGCAACAAAATAAACACGGACACATTTTTTAACAAAGCCCAAACACGCTCATCCGCCCTTGTTTTTCCCAGATAAACGTTTCTCAGAATATGCACCAAAACAATCAATACCGAAACGACACCAATCCGGATAATCATTTGCGTTTGGGCAAATATGGTTATCAACAAGAGCACTCCCAAAAAACTAATCCCGAAGCTGGATTTTAAAAGCTTTATAAACCCACCCATTTGTGACAGATAAATTTCATTGGACGCTGAAGAAACGATAATCCAAACCAAACAATCAATCATCACCAAAAGCGGGATAAAGCGGAAGAACTCGGCACTTTGAAGCGGAGTTTGATTTTCGCACAACACGGCAAAAACCGTCGATACGGCAATCAAGTTAATATAAATGACTTTAGCCTTCAGACTGTCAATCAACACGCCTCCCAGCAAACCCCATAAAAGAGATATGCCGACAAGAACACAAACAAAACGAATATCAACGGATGATGCGGCAGAGATAAACGGATAGACCTTGGAAAACAGGAGAAGCGCCGAAACCGGCATTAAAACCGTTGTTAAAGCAATAATACGGGTAAACGCCATATCCTGCGTGTCGGCAACAGCATTTTGAAAAGGAAACAAGCCTGCTTTGGCGAAAATCGTTACCAACAAAAGCGCGGAAACAAAATCTTTGTGCTCTCCGAAGCGAACATAAGAGGCGATGCATTTTGATAAATTGACGGAGCCCACGCTTCCGTAAATGACAGCACATGCGACAAACAACGCCATTTCGCCAATAAAGTTATAGAAAAGATATTTCTTTTTCAGCTCTATTCTATCAATCAAATAAAATCCAATAACCGTATAAAGGCAACTTCCGGCCATCAACTGCACAAGCCCTGCCGCCGAACCCAAAACAACAAAAGCGCCGATGCTCAGAATCAGCAATGCTCCAAAATCCATCCTTTTGCATTCAGAACCACAAAACAATGAAAGGTATATTATCCACAAAGCCGCCGCGGTTATCGAAAACAAATTATGGCGCAAATGAGAATCGAAATTCAGATTAAGGGAACTATGCAATCCCGCTGAGGGAAGCCAATCATATTTCCAAAGAATTTGTCCGCCATCAACAGGCATTCCCAATTGATATAAAAAGAACAATCCTGCACCGAGAAGCAACACCACTCCGCTCCAATGCTGACGGACGGAAATAAATAGAGTACCAAGCGCAATTAGCACTAATCCCAGATAAACACTTAAAATCATTTTCTTCGCCTGTTATATTGTTAAGAGCCAATATAACAAAAAACAAGGGCTTTTAAAGCCCTTATTCGTTTATTGAGGATATGTTGAAATTATTTTATAGCATCCAAACTGCGGACAATCCGAACCGGAACGGTATATTCACGGGCGACCTCATCGCCATCAATTTCGGCAACAACCACTTCATCCACAATTTTGAGCGGAGAGCTGGCCTCATTATTAATTCCGCCCAGAAAAACAGCGCTTTCACGACTACGGTATAATAAAGCGGTGTCACCACCATCATAAACAAAACGGGGATTTTCCGGTCCGCCACGACGATGTCCGATAACAATGAGAATCTCACCTTCATTGTTCTGCAAAATATCGTACCGCCCTTCTTTTTCCATATCTAATTCGTTATTCATGATATCCTCTTTATCCGTGAATCGTATTAAAACATGGAGTTATAGTAGCACATAATTATTAACAAATATACTACAATTTTATTTTTTTAATTTTTTTTATTTTTTTGTTGACTTAGTCATTTTTATCTTTTATATCTACCTTCGTCTTTTGATACAAAGGGCTCGTAGCTCAGTCGGTAGAGCATTTGACTTTTAATCAAAGGGTCGGCGGTTCGAACCCGCCCGAGCTCACCATTCAAAAAAGTCTCCGTAGAAATACGGAGATTTTTTTATGCTCTATAGCCCAGAAAATAAGGGCATTTGAGAGATTGGAAGGTGGAATTTTAGTCTCAAAAGACCCACCTTAAAAAGCTAATATTTCGGTCTAAACAGGTAAAAAGTCTACGTTAAGGTGGGGCTTCTTAGACAATGTTCCACCATTGGATTTATTGGCATTGAGGGCAAAATGTTTTAAATCCGTTCGTAAGTAAAAACTGCCCCTCCAGTTGTCCTAAAGGCATAGATTTCACGAACTTTTGCATCAAAAATACCATCATGTTTGCTTGCATGGTAAAGATAGACTTCGTCATTCACAAGACGAAAACGAAGCCCCGAATTTTCATTCGGGGCTAACTTTTTTGCATTGCAACGGAGTTTTTATTATTTTTTTATGATCTCTAAAATCGTACCATCTATGGCAGCTTTCGCGGTCACCACATCTTCATAGGGCATATTCATATCATCGACACCTTGATAAACCATTGTTACCATCAAAAACTCCGGATAACCTTCTTCGTTGCGGTTTATGGAATAATTGGTCTTGATATGCTTGAAGCTGTTCGGATTGTGCATTCGAGTGGATACAACCTTTTTCATCAGTTCATAATGGAAGCCATCCGCAAGACTAAACTGCGATGCAATCTCGTTTGTTTCTTCTGTTGAGTAGGGTTTAGCAGGTTCATTGGGTGCGAAAAAG
>CATGXW010000141.1 GCA_949542085.1 uncultured Alphaproteobacteria bacterium | reverse complement strand
CCCGTCGTGCCATTACCCGCGAGATGAAGAGAGCAGGTCAGTTGTGGATCCGTATTTTCCCAGACGTACCGGTTTCTGATAAACCAGCCGAAGTTCGTATGGGTAAAGGTAAAGGTTCTGTTGAGTTCTGGGTAGCTCGCGTTCATCCGGGCCGCATTATGTTTGAATGTGACGGTGTTGATGAGGCCGTTGCGCGTTCAGCATTTGCATTGGGTGCCGCAAAGCTTCCGGTAAAAACCAAGTTCGTTAAAAGACTGAATTCAGAGCAAGGAGCAGAATAATGGTAAAAACTAAAGATCTTCGTGCGATGAGTATTGATGAACTTGAAGCTAAATTGATCGAATGCAAAAAAGAACAATTTAACCTGAGAGTGCAACAATCCACTGGACAATTGCAAAATACTGCTGTATTAAGAAGCGTCCGTCGTGAAGTAGCAAAAATCAACACGCTCATTGCTGAGCGCAAGAAGAATAGTTAGGAGAAAAGACTATGCCTAAAAGAATTCTTCAAGGTGTTGTTGTTAGTGATAAACAGGACAAGACAGTTGTCGTTAGTGTAGAACGTCAAGTTATGCACCCTGTTTACAAGAAATTCATCAAGAAAAGCAAAAAATATGCCGCTCATGATGAAAACAATCAGTTCAAAGTCGGTGATATCGTACGTATTCAGGAATCCGTACCTTATTCAAAGACTAAATGCTGGACTGTGATCGTTGATAACGCCTAGGAGTTAACTGTTTTTGCTGATGGGAGCGATTTTAGGGTTGCCAGACGTATAATTTTCTGGTATAACTCTCCGGTCGCTCCTGCAAAGCAGGGACAGAAACTAAAATAAGAAAAGGAATTAAAAAATGATACAGATGCAAACCAACCTAGATGTAGCCGACAATTCTGGCGCGCGTCAGGTGCAGTGCATTAAAGTTCTTGGCGGGTCCAAGAGAATGCATGCTTCTGTTGGCGACGTTATTGTAGTGTCCGTTAAAGACGCTATTCCAAAGGGTCGTGTTAAGAAGGGTGATGTTTTGAAAGCTGTTATTGTTCGTACGGCTTCTGACATCAGACGCAAAGACGGATCAGTTATCCGTTTTGATAAAAACGCTGCAGTTCTTATCAATAAGGACGGCGAGCCTATCGGTACTCGTATCTTCGGCCCCGTTACCAGAGAATTGCGTGCAAAGAAATTTATGAAAATTATTTCATTAGCACCGGAGGTATTATAATGCCTAAATTGAAAATTAAAAAGGGTGACCAAGTTATCGTGTTGTCTGGTGACGACAAGGGTAAAACTGGTGAAGTAGTAAAATCAATGCCGAAAGAAGGTAAAGTGGTTGTTCAAGGTGTTAACTTGGTTAAAAGACACACCAAGCCCAGCCAAACAACTCCGGGCGGTATTGTTACTAAAGAAGCGCCGATTAATGTTTCCAACGTAGCCGTTGTTGATCCGAAATCCGGTAAAGCAACAAAAATCGGTTATAAAGAAGTTAACGGAAGCAAAGTGCGCGTTGCTCGCAAATCCGGTGAAGTAATCGATAAATAGGAGAAAAATTTATGGCAAATTTTGAAAACCTTTACAATGAGGTCATAAAAAAATCTCTTGTGGAAAAATTCGGTTACACCAACCCACATGAGATTCCGAAGTTGACCAAAATTGTTCTGAACATCGGTGTTGGCGATGCTGTTACCGATAAGAAAAAACTGAACAATGCTGTTGACGAATTGGCTTTGATCGCTGGTCAAAAACCGGTTGTTACCAAAGCTCGCAAGTCTATCGCAACTTTCAAATTAAGAGAAGGCATGCCGATTGGCTGCAAGGTTACTTTGCGTTCTAAGAGAATGTATGAGTTCCTTGAAAGATTGATTAATATGGCTTTGCCACGCGTCAGAGACTTCCACGGTATCAGTGGTAAGAATTTTGACGGTAAAGGCAACTTTGCTTTTGGTATCAAAGAACAGATTATTTTCCCGGAAATCAACTATGATAAAGTTGAAAACATCCGTGGTATGGACATCTGCATTTGTACTTCTGCAAAGACTGATGAAGAAGCTAAGGCTCTTCTGACCGGCTTTAACCTTCCTTACAAGAAATAAGCGGAGATTTAAACTATGGCAAAAACAAGTTCAGTTTACAGAAACTTGAAAAGAGCTAAAATGGCCGAGAAGTTTGCTTCCCGCCGTAACAAGCTCAAAAAGATAGTTATGGATAAAACAATCTCTCCGGAAGAGAGATTCCAAGCTACTTTGAAATTGGCCGAGATGCCGCGCAATTCTGCAAAAATCAGATTTAGAAATCGTTGCAAATTGACAGGTCGTTCTCGTGGTGTATATCGGAAATTCGGTCTGGCCCGTGTTGAATTGAGAGACATGGCCAGCTTCGGTGAAATTCCGGGTTTGGTTAAATCAAGCTGGTAGGAGATAAAGATAATGTCTATGTCTGATCCTTTGGGCGATATGCTCACACGCATTAGAAACGCACAAAGAGCAAAGAAGAGTGAAGTCGTATCACCTGCTTCTCGCTTGCGTGAAAATGTTTTGGAAGTTCTGAAGAAAGAGGGCTATATTGGCGGTTATGAACGTGTTAACGTTCGCCAAGGCGTTGATGAACTTCGCATTCAATTGAAGTATCATGAAGGTACTTCCGTAATTACTGAAATCTACCGTGTTTCTACTCCGGGTCGTCGCGTTTATTCAAGCGTTAAAGATTTGCCGAGAGTTTACAACGGTCTTGGTATTTCCATCATTTCTACACCGAGTGGTGTTATGAGCGATAATGAAGCTCGTAAAGCCAATGTCGGCGGCGAAATTTTGTGCCAAGTATTCTAAGGGAGAAAGTGGATGTCTAGAGTTGGTAAATATCCGGTTATCGTCCCTGAGGGTGTTACGGTTTCCATTAACGGCAATTTGGTTACAGCTAAAGGCAAATTGGGCGAATTGAGCCACAGTTTTGACGCTGACCACGTTACTGTTGAAATGAACGAAAACAAAATTGTTGTTATGCCGAAAGCTGAGACTAAACAGGCTCGCGCTTTGTGGGGTACAACAAGAGCTAACATCAACGTTCTGGTTAAAGGCGTTCATGATGGCTTTACAAAGAATTTAGAGTTAGTTGGTGTGGGTTATAAAGCCCGTGTAGAAGGCAGCAACAAATTGGTATTGTCTTTAGGTTTTTCGCACGATGTTCCTGTCGTTGCTCCTGAAGGCTTGAAAGTTGCCTGCCCGTCTCCGACCCAAATCAGCATCTCTGGTGCGGATAAACAACTTGTCGGTCAATTTGCCGCGGAAGTTCGCAAGTTCAGAAAACCTGAGCCTTACAAAGGTAAAGGCGTGAAGTATGAAGGCGAATACATCCGTCGTAAAGAAGGCAAGAAGAAATAAGGATTAAAGTAAATGAATACGCCAAGAGATTTATTTCAGAAAAGAAAAAGTCGCGTCAGATCTGCTTTGAAAAAAGTTGCAAACGGCAAAATGAGATTGTCTGTTTTCCGCAGCGGTAA
>CATGXW010000140.1 GCA_949542085.1 uncultured Alphaproteobacteria bacterium | reverse complement strand
TAACGTCCGCACCGGCAAACGCCAACTATGAGAGTTGTTCCACCGGTTGTGGTTCGGAAAAAGTAACACGTTACAAACTGACGTCGTGCAAGAGATCGTATAAATTGAATAGTGAACAAACAGCATGTGTTGAACAAACCTGTAAAGAAATAGCAAGTTATTATTCACCAGTTGCAAAGGAGCATGCTCAATGTAAGTTTGACGCTTATCATGATAATAAGACAATATGTTATCACGGTTGTTCTTGTGATCCCGGATATTTTATGAGCCAATATTGGATCTGTGGAAACTGTCATGTAGGAACAGCAAGTAATACACGTCCAACAGCGCCAAGTGATGGTTGTCCCGCATGTCCAGCCGGGCAATATCAGGATCAAAAAGCGCAAACCAGTTGTAAACTGTGTCCGGCGGGAACCTATCAGGATAAGACGGGGCAGGCAAAATGTATTGATTGTCCGGCCAGCACTTATCAGGATAAAACCGGTCAGACATCATGTATTGTTTGTCCGAGTGGTTCGTCACATAATCTGACAAAGCAAACGAGTGCCTCAAGTTGTCAAACAAAAACGTGTCAAACTTATGATACATGGTATAAATCATCTATTCCATCCAATCACGTTTGCCAGCAGGTTCCTGAGGCAGAAGTTGGCGGATTAACTTGCTATAAAAACTGTAAGGCGATATTTGAGTTCAAAGCCCATACAATGGGGGATATCTTAAAATCCTGTACTCAAGCGTCTTGCTCAATTCTTAACTATAATAGTAACACATATACGCCGATGTGTTATACTTATCGGGATGTTGATGCTCCTCGGAATAATGGGACAAGAACCTGTCCTGAAAAGGATGAAGTATCTGTTGTGGAAGCAAAGATCTTGCGTTGTGGTAATAGAATTTTGCAGTTAACAGATAACGCAGGAAGTGTTAGCCATGGTCTTGATACCGGTGATGGCTGGGGACTGGTTACGACATTTTTGGATCTTAATACAGTAGAGGGAGTATATCAACAAGGTTGTACTTCAACAGGAGGGTATTTAGGTGATAAAATTAAGATGCAATTTGGTTGTAAATACATATATAGAGATGGAACTTTGAATAGTAGTGGTAATTATGTGGAGAAAAAAGTGCTTCTACTTTTAGTTCCAAGCTTTACCAAGGTTGTTGGGACGCACCAATTATCGAATAAAGTCAGTTATGAAAGTGTCTGTAATAACCGAAAAAATGATGCCGATGTTCAACGACGCATAAAAGATGCGGCGAGCAGAAAAACAGAAAAAGATGTTATAACTGTTTATGATTATTTTAACCGAGATTCTTGGTTTGTAGTTAATAATACTAAATAAAAAAGGCCCCTGCATCGAATGCGGGGGCTTTTTTTGTGATAAAATCCACCATAATCGTGTTTTTTTATGATTTATTCAGTTCTTTACACTAAGACAAAAAGGGGAAAACAAAGAGTATCGCCTGATGATTACGGAAGAAATTGTCATATCAAAGGACTACCCAAAAAACTGATTGTTTTTTTTGCATAGCTACGTGCTTTAATGTGCCCATGAATACAATTAACTAAAGGAAGGATGGTTATCGGAAGAGCTTGTGGAAACAAGCTCTTTTTAAATAAGATATTTTTTTGGCACGACTTTTGCATATGTGTTGGCAACAAGTTTTAATTATCCAAAACTATTGGGGAGAATATAATGGATAATACCAACTATATCGCATTATCGCGGCAAATGGCTTTGTGGAAACAGATGGATATTGTTTCCAATAATATGGCCAATATGAATACCGCCGGATATAAACAGAGTGACGTTTTGTTCACTTCTTATCTGGTGCAGACGCCGAAGGCTGAGGGGATTGGTCGCACGCCGCTTTATTTTACCGAGGATTTCGGAAGTTTTCAGAATTTTGCCGAAGGGGCAATTACGGTAACCGGTAACACTTTTGATGTGGCGTTGAAAGGTGACGGTTTCTTTTGCGTGGAAACAGACAACGGTGAAAGATACACCAGAAAAGGTCAGTTTTCTTTGGATGCAGACAGTAAGTTGGTGACCAATGACGGTGCCGTTGTTTTGTCAGAAAACAATGAACCGTTCTTTTTTGCTCCAGGGGAAACGGAAATCGTTATCAGTGAAAATGGTGACGTGATTACGGAAAACGGACCAATCGGTCGTTTGAAACTGGCACATTTTGCCGATAATCAAAAATTGTTAAAAGTTGCGGGAACACTTTATGAAAACGTTCCCGACAATGCCGTCCAGTATGGTGCGGAGGAAGCTCGTGTGGTGCAAGGCGCGATTGAAAAATCCAATGCCGAGCCGATTGCCGAGATGACACGACTGATTAATTTGCAACGTTCGTATGAATATGTTCAACAAATGATTGATGGGGAGCACGAACGTTTGTCCGATACAATTACAACCTATGCGCAACTGGCGTAATATAGAAGGGGATTAAATTATGAGAGCATTACAAATCGGCGCAACCGGAATGTTGGCACAACAGACGAATGTTGATGTTATTTCCAACAATATCGCCAATATGAACACAACGGCTTATTCGAAACGCCGTGCGGAATTTAATGATTTGCTATATCAGAATATTGTGCGTCCGGGGGCTGTTTCAACCGCGGATCAGACAGTCGTGCCGTCCGGTATTCAAATCGGTTTGGGTGTTAAAACGGCCGCTATTTATCGTATTACCGAAGGTGGCGGTTTGACACAGACTTCAGGAACTTTGGATTTGGCTATCCGTGGACGTGGTTATTTTCAAATTGAATTGCCGGAAGGAAAGGGTATCGGTTATACACGTGACGGCGCTTTTCAACGTAATGGCGATGGGGTTATCGTGACGCATGACGGTTATACGGTTCAACCGGAAATTACTATTCCTGACGATGCTGTTGAAATTTATGTCAACAGCTCCGGTGAGGTTTGGGTTAAACAAGATGGCGAAACAGATGAAATTAATGTCGGACAGTTGGAATTGGCGACATTTCCGAATGAGGCCGGTTTGGAAGCAATGGGAACAAACCTGTTTATGGAAACAGAGGCTTCCGGCGCTCCGATTTTAGATAATCCGGATACGGAAGGTTTCGGTTCTATTTTGCAAGGTTGGTTGGCAACATCCAATGTTAATCCTGTGACTGAAATTACAGAATTGGTTTCAGCTCAGCGTGCTTATGAATTGAATTCAAAGGTTATTTTAACAGCGGATCAGATGCTGAGCACGATTAATCAGTTGAAGTAAGCAAGACGGATTGGGGAAGATGAATAAACTGGGGAAAATCATAGCTGTTTGTTTGCTGGTGATTGTTGCGTCCGAGGTACGGGCGGCAGCGGTGGTCGGCGAAGCCGAATTGGCGGATGCGATTAGAAAAGAGTTTGTTGAACAAGGTAATGAAGACGAATTGGAATTCGAATTCTTTGGTGGTAAGACAACTTTTTTAATTGATGAAGCCGAGCAGGCGAAAATTATGGTTTTCCAGTTAAAATATGACGAAGCTCAGAATAAGTTTTCAGCAACGGCGGAAATTTTTGCCGATGGTATTCCCCATGCCAAGACGGTGTTGAGTGGTCGTTATTATGTTTTGGATGAAGTGTGGGTTCCTTCTCAAAATATTGATAAAGGTGAACG
>CATGXW010000139.1 GCA_949542085.1 uncultured Alphaproteobacteria bacterium | reverse complement strand
AAAGACGCTCGAGGCATACGACGCGAAAAGGGGCGCTTGCGGCCCCCTTTCTTGACTGCGACATCGTTTTTAGAAAAATACTGTTAGAAGCTTTTTTACTATGTAAATCGCGTCATTAAAAATGTAACGTTGTCTGATGACGTTTTTTGTCGTTATATTGTTTATACTATTTACGTCCTTCATCAAAAAAGGATTTCAAAAAGAAGCTAACCTCTTTTCTGGTGTTTATTTCTTGTCGCTCAGCTTCTTCTTTCTGCTTTGCTTCTTCAGCTTCTCTTCTAGAAAAATAGCGCTCACGTTCCACAGAAACGTTGTCATCTATAGCGTATAAGGCTCTTTTATATAAACTTTTAAGTGCGTCATCACACTGTGCCGCTGAAACGTTATCCAATGAAGTATTCAAACAATCAACAGCATCTTTTCTGAGTGGTGAGCTAAATAAATGCTGATAATAATCAAGTACAAGATGCCTTTCTCCCATCGATATAGCATGACGTTGACGCTGCTCACCATCAAATAATGCCAAATAAGCCGTTCTGCCACTGCTATCCTCATCGCCTTCCCAACCGTTTCCGGCTGCAACATACCAATTATCACCGGCTGAATTTGTCATGCGGACAACATAGTCGGGCTCATTCCCTCCATTAGGCTTAATACCTAATTCATCTTTATTGGATAACACTTCTGCTTTAATTTTAAGAATTGTTGCTTTTTCTTTTGAAGCGCTGTTAGAACGATTTGATTTAATTTTATTAATCAGCTTTCGCAAATCCATTGGTTGTCTCCTCAAATGTTATTTATAAAAAACATATTAGCATGAGTTGACGTTTTTGTCCAGAAAAAAATGAGTCTCTCTTTTTTCAGGAAAAATAGCTGTTTTCCTATATTTAATAAAAGCTGCAAAGTTGCTGATGATGACTAAGATTTCCAGCAAACCGGCCCAGTTTTGTATGCTTATCTGATAGGCTAAAAACGTAAAACTGTTAAGGCCGCCGATAAGGCGCATTTTTTGCGGAGGCAGCCACCAGATGCAAAAGAGGGTTATTGATACGGCAGTAAAAACAAGAACAGATGAAATCCCCGCAAATGTAAAAAATAGAATACTTATGTATAGGCTCTGAAAAAACAAATAACCAAACAGCCACCTCTTTCCCAAACGTTCTTTAATATTGGCGACAATCAGCAAGAAAAAGACAACAATAAAAGTATATACGCCGCTTAAAGAATTTAAAAAATAAAAACCAAGAGCTGTAAAAACTTTTGATACCAGATCAATCAGCAGCATCATCTTTTTCTGTTTCATAAAACGGCTGGTACAATAACAGGCATAGTTTAAGGCCGTGAAAAAATAACCCAATATAATCATTCGTATCTCTTGTTTTTATCCTGATAGAAATCAAAAATGGTGAGGTTTTGTTGTTACATGATAATCAAATTATCATAATAAATCCTTAAATTGTTTTCAAAGATTTACTTAAGAAGAAAGCTGTTTTTTTATCAAATGTTTGAGGTTAATTTTCGTCGGGAGAATGGGATTCTTGACAAAAAAACAAAGGGGTGTTATCTTGCGCTTGAACCTAACTATCTTTAATAAATTATTGTATGAAAAAAATTCTGTTTATTCTCTTTGGAGCTCCGGGGAGTGGCAAAGGGTATCTGGGCGAATGCCTCAGACAAGAGTTTCTGCTTCAGAAACTTGCGGTGGAAAAGGACATTCTTTATATTTCCACCGGAGATCTTCTTCGGGCCGAAATGGCTGAGCGAACACCGCTGGGGCTTGAAATAACCGAGACAATGAATGCGGGAGGATATGTGTCTGACGATATCGTCGACGCTCTGGTGAAAAAAGCACTGCACCGTTCCGAACCCATAAAGTTTCTGGACGGATATCCTCGAACTTTTGCGCAGTTGCAGTACTTGCAACAGATACTGATCGGGCTCAATGTCGAGGTCATCGCCGTTAAGAGAGAAACACCAATTCCTCTCATCTTAGAACGGGTTTCCCAACGGCGGGGGTGTCAAGACTGCAAGACGACCCACAGCGTGAAAGACGGCAAATGTCCCAAATGCGGTGGTCCATCTGTCATCAGAGCGGATGATGCACTCATCAACCGCCGCCTGACACAGTACAAAAACTGTACGGCCGGATTATGGGAGGATCTCGCCGTCATGTCATCCGACTGGTGGTTGGTTGACGGAACTCAGGATGCCGTTACCATGGCACGGCGAATTCTTCTGTCTTTTCTCTAAAAATAAAGCGGTTTCTGATTAACAGAAGCCGCTTTATTTTTACCATGGATATCCATTGACGCAACGTTCCGGAGTTTTGTTACAATCCGGCTGCCCTTCGGAGTAAAGGGCGTGTCTTTCAGGCGTAAACTCGCCAACCTTGACGGTGCAGGCGGTTAAAAAAATACAGCATATAATCCAAAACAGTTTTTTCATCACATATCCTCAAAACAGCGGCGCCAAACTAACCGAACTCCAAACAATGACGAGAGTCAAAACGATAAAGAGACGGGCTAAAAAGCTTAACCAAACGCTTTTATCATAAGCGGCCGAACTTCTCCACACCGCCAGAACAATATTCCATGAATAGACTGTCAAAAGCAAGAGGCTGGAAACGTAGCACAAAGCCCACAAGATACTGAATTTGGGCGAATAAATAGGATGAAAATATTTTGTAAAATAAACGAGAAGAGTGTTTCCGTTCAAATATCCTGATAACAGATTATGTGAAATCGTTACCGCAAATTTTAAGATAATTAACCCTAAAATACCATACTTCCAGAAAGTTGTTTTTAAATCAATCTCACCTTTAACAAGTTTTGAGAACATAAAAAAACTCCGTAATAGTTGTTCCAATGCCTACAATAGTGGAGGCAGAGACCGTGTTTGGCAAGTGAATTATGTGACTTTTTAACAGTTTGGCACGTTTATGGCCAGTCCGCCCAATGAGGTTTCTTTATAGTTTTTACTCATATCACAACCGGTGTCATACATTGTTTTAATAACGCTGTCGAGGCTGACAACATGTTCGCCGCTGCCTTTCATTGCCAAACGGGCGGCGTTGACAGCTTTGACGGCTCCCATGGCATTGCGTTCAATACAGGGAACTTGAACCAAGCCGGCAATTGGATCGCAGGTCAGGCCCAGGTTATGTTCCATCGCAATTTCCGCGGCGTTTTCGATTTGTTTTAAGTTTCCGCCCATTGCGGCAGCCAATCCGGCTGCGGCCATGGAACAAGCGACGCCGACTTCTCCTTGGCATCCGACTTCTGCGCCGGAAATGGACGCATTGGTGCGATACAGACTGCATATGGCTGATGCGGTCGTTAAGAAAATCACAATCCCCTCATCAATGGAGTAAGGTGATTTTGCGGAAGAAAAGCGTTGAAAATAACGCATGACAGCCGGAATAACGCCGGCCGATCCCATTGTCGGCGCGGTAACAATTCTTCCGCCTGCGGCATTTTCTTCAGCCACGGCAAATCCCCACAAGTTAATCCAGTCGATAATCATCAGCGGATCAATATCGTTGTTTTGAAATTTTTGTTCCAAACTGCGGTAAATACCGGCGGCTCGACGTTTTATTTTGAGTATTCCCGGTAAAACGCCTTCGGTTTTCATCCCGCGGTCAATAGCATCCTGCATCAGGCTGTGAATTTTGA
>CATGXW010000138.1 GCA_949542085.1 uncultured Alphaproteobacteria bacterium | reverse complement strand
GAATACAAAAGCATATTAATATGAATGGCTCTGCGAAAACAGCTGATATCAATGTCTCCGTCCCCTTACCGGAAGAAGCAATCTGGACGCAGACGAGAGATAAACTTAAGGCTGAAGAAAAAACGCACGTTAATATTCTTCAAAAACACAAACGTTATTCCTACTAAAAAAAGCACCCCACGGGGTGCTTTTTTGTCGGTAGAAGACTTAGAAATATCTTTTTAACAAAGCTTCCAAAGCTTTTCCGTGACGAGCTTCATCACGCGCCATCTCATGAACAGTGTCGTGAATAGCATCCAAATTGAGTTCTTTCGCTTTTTTAGCAATTGCCATTTTACCATGGCAAGCTCCATTTTCACCAGCCAACATTTTTTCGATATTAGCTTTGGTTGATCCTTCAACCAACTCGCCCAACAATTCGCCAAAACGAGAAGCGTGTTCAGCTTCCTCATGCGCAATCTGTTCCAATACAACGGCAACTTCAGGATAGCCTTCGCGCATTGCCTGACGAGCCATAGCCAAGTACATACCGACTTCAGAACACTCGCCGTTAAAGTTATCACGCAATCCTTGGACAACTTCAGCATCAACACCTTTAGCCAATCCTAGAACATGTTCTGCCGGCCAAGTCATTTCTTCCTCTTTATAAGGAACAAGTTTCTCGCCCTTAACTTTACATACCGGACATTGAGCTTCTTGCCCGTCAGCAACGTCAAAAACCTGACCGCAAACTAAACATTTATATTTCATCTGAGTTTTCCTTTCATAATTGATTTCTAGAAAAAGCTATAACAAATTTTGCTTTTAGTTTAAATGCTCTATACCAATCTTGCACAGGAAATTAATCATGATAATTATTTGTGATCACCGCACAAAAATCTGTTTACAAAGGACACATCAATTGATAATCTGCGACTAAAGAAACACAACCATAGAGGATTGTTTGATGTCTCCGAAAACTCTAAAAACAGATGATGAGATTATATTTATCAGCGTTGTTCGCGACCATCAAATGTACCATCGTTGCTTAAAAAACAATAAAAACAGCAATAAACAAAAGCTTATTTGCCTTGATAACACCATTGAAAACAAGGGAATTTCGATAAGGTATAATGAATTTCTGGATGCCTATGATTATAGTAATCCGGCTTGGTTTGTTTTTTGTCACGAAGATTGGGAGTTGTTAGAAGACATTCAACCAATTTTAAAAGGCAAGAACAAATCAAAATTATACGGGACTATCGGCGCGCAATATAAAGACGGTAAAACTTGCGGATTGATATATGGCAGAGGGCATATCGAACAGTGTTACAAAGATGGAAGCAACAATATTTTTCTTGGAGAAAAACCACCTTCAAAAGGTGTTCTTGCAGATACTGTTGACTGTCAATGTTTGATAATGCATTCGGAACTGGTTAAAAAAAACAATCTGCGTTTTGATGAGCATTTGAGCTTTGATTTTTATGTAGAAGATTTTTGTATTAACGCTTATGAAAATCACGGAATTGAGCTTCTGGTCATTCCTGTTAAAACTAGACATTATTCGTATGGAAACGTCACCCAAAGATTTTATGATGCGGTTTCATATGTCAGAAACAAATATCCTCTCCTCAAACATCCCTATGCCTCTACAGTTGCCAAGACAGTTATCGGTATTCCTGAAGACAAGCCGATAAAAAGCGTTCACTCGTTTTGGAAAAGCTTCTTTTTTCAGAAGAAATACACCAAAAAAGGGAAACTACTGATTAAAATTTGCAAAATTCCGGTATATTCAAAGAAGATTTAATCTGCGTGTATAAGCGATAAACAGACGTTCTGAAAGGTTGACAAGATCCGTTAGTGTGAAAAACGTTATTTTCTCGGTTTTCTAAAGAAACGCCATAAAAAAAGGTCTGCGAATGCAGACCTTTTTTGTAAGCAAACCAGCTCTAGCGCTTGCTGAATTGGTAAGAACGACGAGCTTTTGCACGACCGTATTTTTTACGTTCAACGGTTCTGTCATCGCGGGTCAAGAAACCAGCTTTTTTCAGAACAGCGCGCAATTCAGGTTCAAACTCGTTCAGAGCTTTAGAAATACCGTGTTTGATGGCACCGGCCTGACCAGACAAGCCACCGCCTTTAACTGTGCAAACAACATCAAATTCATTAACACGATTAGCAACTTCAAACGGTTGGTTGATAATCATTTTCAAAACCGGACGGCCAAAATATTGGTCGATGGATTTTTCGTTAATAGTGATGTTACCTTTACCCGGCTTAATCCATACGCGGGCAACAGCGTCTTTTCTTTTACCTGTAGCATAAGAACGACCAAATTTGTCCTTTTTAGCTTTACGAACAACAGGTTCTGCAACAGAAACGGCAGTTGCGCTTTTAATATCTTTCAAAGATTCGATTTTCTCAGCCATTATTATGCGCTCCTTTTATTCTTCGGGTTTCTGTCCAGAACTTCAGGGTTTTGGGCTGTATGCGGGTGATTTTCACCGGCATAAACTTTTAATTTGGTCATTTGCTGACGACCCATCGGGTTACGGGAAATCATGCGTTCAACGGCTTTGATGATAACTCTCTCAGGAAACTTGCCGGCCAAAATTTTAGCAGGAGTTGTTTCTTTAATACCGCCGATCCAACCGGTGTGTCTGAAATATTTTTTGTCAGTCAATTTCTTGCCTGTCAATTTAACTTTGTCAGCATTGATAACGACAACATAGTCGCCGCAATCCAAATTGGTAACAAAATTCGGTTTGTGTTTACCACGGAGAATCTTGGCAATCTCAGCAGACAATCTGCCCAATACCAAACCTGTGGCATCAACGACATACCATTTTCTCTGAATGTCAGAGGGTTTTGTTGCATATGTGTTCATGTGTTTCTCTCTTTTCTAAAGATAGTTTTGAATTCGTGTTGAATATACAGGAAAGAATCGCAATGTCAACAATAAAATTTTGTTATTTTTCAACAACATACCCAACGGTATAAAAATACCGCACAACATCTCATTGATTTTACGCATTTTTCACCAAAGCAGACATTGCTATTTAAATTTAATTTTCCATAATTTCTTTATATTTTCTCAAACACTGGATTTTATCCAACGCATATCGGTTGATTTCTTCCATTTTTTCATACGGAATATTAACGGATTCCGCCAAATCCAAAATATAATCAATTTCCCGTTCATCCAAGTCATCATCAATGTTCGCCATCATAAACAGCTCTATGAATAAGGCATATTTCTTTTTAATACTGGAGATATTATTAATCCGTTCGATGATTTCCTGTTTGTTCAGCATCTGCAATACCTGCGGATACTTTTCAGAAGGAAGCTCATAGTCCTTGAGAAGCTTTTTGATAAATCCTTTTTCTTCCTGCTCCACTTTCTTATCGGCACAGCCTAAGTTAAAAATGATTTGCAGAAAGATAATTTTCTCGTCCGGAGACAATGCTTTTATATATTCCTTCTCCATTACATCAATCCTTTCAATTCGTATAATTTTTCCAAAGCCTCCCGAGGAGAAAAGTCGTCAGGGTTTAATTGTTCCAACACCTCCAGCACCGGTGACGCCACCACAGCCGGCTCTTCTTTTGCTTTCAGAACAGCAAATAACGGCAAATCATCCGCTAACTGAGACAATGAACGACTTTTTCCATTTTGTTCCAAATGCTCCAACACCTGCCCCGCCCG
>CATGXW010000137.1 GCA_949542085.1 uncultured Alphaproteobacteria bacterium | reverse complement strand
TACTATTCGTCAGGCCTGTAAAGCTCTCGGTACTTGGGATTTGTCAGGTTGTACGCTTTATACCAGTTGTGAACCCTGCCCAATGTGTCTGATGACCAGTAAGTGGGCGAATATTGAAAAAATTTATTTTGCGGCAACTCGTAAAGACGCCGCAGACATCGGCTTTCGTGATGACGAGCTTTATGACATGCTCAAGCCCGGCGTGTTTGGCACACAGATAGAAGAATGTCACGCCGAAGCAGTGGAAGCCATGAAAAATTGGCAGGAATCCATCGGAAATAAGGGCAGCTATTAAAAAACACGTGACTTTTTTTGGAAAAAAAGTTATTGTGATGTGAAATTTCAACAAAATCAGGGTAACATAAGCGTGAAAAAAATACTCTCCGCAGCTGAAGCCAGCAAATTAATTCCAGCGGACACCTCATTGATGGTCGGTGGTTTTTTAAATTGCGGTTCTCCGACAAAGGTCATTGATGAGCTTATCAAAAACAAAACCGGCGGTTTAACATTGATTGCCAATGATACGGCGACACCGGAACTGGATAAAGGCAAACTTGTTGTTAACAAACTGGTTAAAAAAGCTATCGTCACTCATATCGGAACCAATCCTGAAACAGGACGACAACTTAACGCCGGTGAAATTGAAGTTGAATTGGTGCCGATGGGTACGTTGGTTGAGCGGATTCGTTCCGCGGGGGCCGGATTAGGCGGCTTCTTGACACCGACCGGTATCGGTACCCTTGTTGAAGACGGAAAACAAGTTTTGGAAATCGAAGGCAAGAAATATCTGCTTGAAAAACCTCTCAAAGCTGATTTCGCCCTTATTTACGGCACAAAAGCCGATAAATTCGGCAATGTCTTTTTGGAAGGCACAACTCGTAATTTTAATACCGTAATGGCAACGGCAGCCACAACCTTTATTTTTCAAGCGGATGAAATTTGTGACGAGCCGTTAAATCCAAATGAAATAACCATTCCGGGAATTTTTGTTGATTATATTGTTGCGTGAGGCCAGTTATGACACTTTCTAAAGAACAATGCCGAGAAATTATCGCCCGCCGTATTGCCCAAGAATTTAAAGAGGGTGATGTTATCACTTTGGGAATCGGGCTTCCGACAGAAGTCGCAAACTATATTCCACCGCATCTGCACGTTATTTTTCAGTCAGAAAACGGACTGCTCGGCGTGGGACATCAGGATAAAACACCACAGAGCAAGCCGAAAATCATTAACGCCGGCGGAGTACCGGTAATGACCAAACCGGGGGCTTCTTTTTTTGACACGGCCATGTCCTTTACCATTATGCGCGGCGGACATGTTGACGCAACCGTTTTAGGGGCTTTGCAAGTTGACGCGCAAGGAAATCTGGCCAGCTGGATGATTCCGGGAGCTTTTGTTCCGGGGATGGGCGGAGCCATGGACTTGGTGGTCGGCGCCAAAAAAGTGATTATCGCAATGGAACATACCAATAAAGGCGAACCGAGAATTGTGCAAAAATGCACCCTCCCCCTCACCGCTGTTCACGAGGTCGATTTGATTGTGACGGAACGTTGTGTTTTGGAAGTCACGGAACAAGGTCTTTTGTTAAAAGAAATCAATCCGCATTTTACAGTAGAAGATATTATTGCCTCAACCGGCGCCGAGTTGATTATTCCACCGGAACTTATTGCAATTGCAGTTTAAGAAAAAAGAGGCTTGTCAATCTGACAAGCCTCTTTTTTCTTAGAGAATGCTTTGCGGCAGGGTATCATACAGAGCGCTCTGATATATGTCCTTAATATAGTTTTTCGGACTCACCAGTTTTTTTCCTCCACCCTTGTACACATAGCGGCCATACGTAAGAGTTCGCGTCACGAGAATAACTTTTCTGGAAATGGCAGGAAGTTGACATTCCATAAAAAAGCGCCGACAAGCAACATCGATGTAGTAAGGCGTTCCAACAAGGCTAACGCCTAAACGGATTTCGGTGTTTCCCGACACGCATTCTTCGATAAGGCACCATCGTAATTTTTGCTTCCGCGGGATGTTAAAACACCGGCGAAAGAACTTGTAGGTATTGAAGTTCATAATATATTAATTGTTTGATTTATGCTCTTTTATATGACAAAAACGACAAAATGTCAACATCTATTTTAGACAATCATTGACAGAAAATTAATATTCCTATAATATATTATTATAGAAGGAGAAGAGATATGGCCAAGAAAAACAAAAAACAGGTCTTACCACTGGAAACACGTATCATTACGTCACTTTCCCTGCTGGAATTCTGCCGATTGGATGAACAGAACCTCAGTAACGAAGATTTAGATATTCTTTTCAACAGAGTACAAGAAATCAATAACTCAGCTTTGGAAGACGAACAGGCTTTGGACATTGCCGTTGAACATGACTTGGAACCAATCGCCTCCCAAGATAAGCTTAGAGAAAAAATTCAACGCAGCCGTGTGATTAACGCCTATAAAACTTTGGGATATTTCGGTTTGTGCAGCAGCTCTGAACATGAACATTTGCAAGGCTCTCAAGAAATTGTCGCCTCTGTTCTTCACAACCTCAACATTAAAGAAGCTGATGACTTGGCTGATAAAATTTTTCATAAAACACTTGATGATGAAAACGCTTCGCATCTCTTTACTGAGATTAATAAACGAAAAAGCATGTTGATTGACAATCTAAGAACGGATATGCGCACCTATGATGATCAGAGACAAAAACATCCGCTTATTGAAAGCGTGCGCCCCGATTTGGAAGAATATACATATTCGGCAAAAACGAAAAATCTTGAAATTCCATTTTCCTGTCGTAAAGACGACGAAGTCAGACAACTGTTTAAAGATGAAGTACGCGGCGATTTCGATACAAACACCCGCCATGAATTCTTACGTTTGTGCGGACAGCTAATGGATACCGGAAGACGTAGCATGGAAGGCCTCTCCCATGAAGAAAACTACGCCTCCTTTAAGAAATCAATTACCGCTCAATACGGCGAAGAAGCAATTGACCAAGCCTTAAACATTAAGGACACCGATATTGCCGGTAAAGATATTGAAGCAGTGAGAAAAGAAAAGTTCAAAGCCAAAGGGGAAGAAATGTATTTCAAAACCGTCGCAGCCTTATTGACGGAAGAAAACAATCATAATCAACGTTACGATACCAGCTGCAACTGGACAGCATTCGCCACAAAGAATATCAAGGAATATATTCAAGGCCTCTTAGACGGCAGAAATAACCTCCGAGCTTTGGCTCTGGTGGATCCCAGATCAGAAAAATCGGCCAGAGATCTTTATCAAGACGCTGTCGGAGACCAATGTATCAGTGTTCATCACGGAAATTCCACGGTTGCGGCATCGCATGATGTTACTCGCCAGACTTTTCCTGAATTGTTCGATGAAGCGGCACTAGCCGACCCTAAAATAAAAAAGACAATAGAAGATATTAAAACTGAAAAGAATGAAAAAATACAAAAAATCAGAAGAGAAAATCTGAGAAATGATTTACGCCGCATTTTGCAGAAGCCTCTTGAAGCCGCAAAACGCCTCACGAATCAGATGAGCGGACTTATCTTGGTTGTCGGACAAGAAAAACACCAATCAATGGAACCTAAAGATAAGATCACGGTTAAGCCATATCCGGACAACTCTATTATGGCGGCAAGAATCGATATGGAACTGCTAAAAAGAATCAGTTCAAGACTGCCCAAACCTCTAT
>CATGXW010000136.1 GCA_949542085.1 uncultured Alphaproteobacteria bacterium | reverse complement strand
CCGCCTCAGGCGGAACCACAAAGTTTAACAATCCGGAAAGAAGCTTATTCTCAATCTCCAAAGCTCTCGCCCGTTCATACAAAAGATGCAACTGCCGATTCTCTTCCTTAAGCTTCAGATTATCTTGCCGCACCTGCTTCAAATCACGAAAATAATCATACACCTGAGCCAAAACTTTGGCTGGAATAACCAAAACATCAATCATCGGCGTCACCACATCTGTTGCCACCGAAGATGTTTTCTCAATCAATATCGTGTCTGTTTTATTAACCAACATCAAAACAAAGGCGGATAAAAACAAAATAACCAGCGCAAACTTCTGCGCCAGCAATCTGATATGGCTTAAATGAATGAATAAACTTCTCCGCCGTTTCATAAAACAAAGACCTAAAAATTTTCCAACAAAACAAGATAAACAATAATCAGGGGCAACGTCACTCAGGTATCAAACAAGAAAAACGTTACCCCTCTTTTCGGTCAAAACCAACCTTAATACATCGTGGACAGAATAGAACGCAAACGTCCGATTTCATCCAAAGCCTTACCGGTACCCTTAACCACACAAGCCAGAGGATCTTCCGCAATAGAAACAGGAAGCCCTGTCGCATTACGCAAAACTTGATCCAAATTAGTCAACAGAGCGCCACCGCCGGTCAAAACAATACCCTTGTCAACAATGTCGGCAGCCAATTCAGGAGCCGTATGTTCCAAAGCAACCTTAACAGCCTCAACAATTTGAGAAACCGGCTCGCTCAAGCTTTCAGCCACTTGACGTTCGGTAATGATAATTTCCTTCGGCACGCCGTTCATCAAATCACGACCTTTAATCTCAATGGTGCGCCCCTCACCGCTTTCCGGAGTGCAGGCAGAACCGATTTCCTTCTTAATTTTTTCAGCGCTTCCTTCACCGACCAGCAAGTTGTGATTACGACGAATATAAGAAATGATAGCAGCATCCATTTTGTCACCGCCAACACGAACAGAACGGGCATAAACAATACCACCCAAAGACAAAACGGCAACTTCCGTTGTACCACCGCCGATATCAACAACCATGGAACCGGTCGGCTCTGTCACCGGCAAATCAGCACCAATAGCGGCAGCCATCGGCTCTTCAATCAACCAAACTTTGCGAGCGCCTGCGGCCTCGGCTGATTCTTGAATAGCGCGACGTTCAACGGCCGTAGAACCGGAAGGCACGCAAACAATAACCATCGGAGACGCAAAAGTACGACGATTATGAACCTTACGAATAAAGTACTTAATCATTTCTTCTGCGATTTCGAAATCGGCAATAACACCATCACGCAACGGACGAATGGCGTTAATATTGCCGGGGGTGCGACCCAGCATCTGTTTAGCCTCGTTACCAACGGCCAAAACTTGTTTTTTGCCGCGATATTCTTCAATAGCCACAACAGACGGCTCATTCAGGACAATTCCCTTGCCCTTAACATAAACCAGAGTATTGGCTGTACCCAAGTCGATAGCCATATCGGCGGACAACCATCCCATAAATTTAGCTAGCATATAATTTTCTCCGATTTTTATTTAGATAATTTGTTATTGATTAACTTTTATAACGATATTCGCTATAGTGCAAGCAGTAATTACTTTTTTAACAACAAGAAAAAAAGAGGCCTTTCGGCCTCTAAAAAACAAAAAATGCTTTATATATTCTTGGTTTTACGGTCAACCAGCGCCCCCAGCATCAGGGACAAACTACGGTCTTTTGGGCTTTGCATATAACCGTATTTTGCATTTTTCCCTTTAACACATCCCCAATACATATCCTGATAGCTGAAATGGAAACACTCGTTTCCGTAATTTACAAAACCGGCCGATGTCATCACGTTATACAAAACGCGTCTGGCATCACGATATCCTTGCTGCTGTCCGCTCAATTGAGCTTCCGGCTGTTTTTCGTAAAATCCCATACAAGTTGCGGGTTGCGGATTATCAAAATACTCTTCCCCCATATCAACAATTTTGCCGCTGTTTTTATCGCGCATATAAACATCAACTGCTCCGCCCGTAGAATGGATAGACCATGTCTTCGGATTCTTAGCATCAAAATTTTCAGCACTTGAACAAAAATCCAACGCAAATTCACGGGCTTTTTCATCATAAAAGCGCCGTTTTTCATCCAAAACATCAGAATTTTCCGGAGTACGGAAAGATTCACCGCAATGAACCTTCTCAAAATACTGCTCTTTAAAAGCTTTGAACAAAATATTTTGAGTCACCGGTGAACGATGCCCATCAACAACAACAAGTTCTAACCCCAGTTTATCTAAAGTTTCATTAACCTGTTTCAATAAACGACCTGTCCCCTCACGAACATAGTTAACATCAGGAGCCCCCGGAATATTTTTTTCGTATGTCGGATTTGTGTGCGCCTGTGTCCGGTAATAAGGAACACTGGCAATCCCAAAATTACGAACATCGACAAGATTTTCCTGATTAGCCTCGCCCTCGACATCAACCGGCGTTTCCTTATAAGCACCGGCATTTTGAGTCGGAATATCGGACAACGGCGCCAACAATCCGAGCGCCTCTGCTTTTTGCGTTATATTCAGGGTTTCAAATCCAACTCTGTTTGTGTCGATCGCAATTGTCATAAATTGTCTCCTTATATTAAATATGGCAACAATTTAGCACAAACAGCACCTTTTGTCAATAAGAATAGATTTTGTCAAAAACAACATCCGCTTCAAACTTATTTCTAAACCATGTCCTCTGCCGTTTTGCATATTGTCTGGTATGAAGCTTTGCCTCTTCAACAGATTTGTCCAAAGAACATTTACCGCGTACATAATTTGCCAGTTCCGGAACCCCGAGCATCTTCATTGCCGGCAGTTTTTCATCCAGACCCAGCTGCAACAAACGACGCACCTCATCCACCGCACCTGCCGCAATCATCTTGTCAAAACGCAAATAGCAACGCTCGTCCAACACCTCGGCCGACGGCACCAGCTTAATCGTTATAAAATTCGCTTCCGGCAGTTTCTTAACCATTGGTTTTTGATACCATTCGGCAATCGATATTCCCGTTTGCTCAAAAATCTCATAGGCTCGCCGCACTCTGGTCGTGTCATTGGGATTAAGCATTGCAGCCCCCGCCGCATCAACTTGACGCAACCGTTCATAAAACTCATCAACATTCATCCGGCGCTGCAGACTTAAAATCTGTTGTCTTATCTTTTCATCCGGTTCGGGAATAGGCGTTGTCCCGTTCACCAGATTATCCAGATACATCCCCGTTCCGCCAACCACAACCGGCAGCTTGCCTCTTGCCCACACCTCTCGAATTTTCGCCACCGCCAAATTCAACCAATCAACGACCGTACCATTCACTGAAGGTTCATATATTTCATAAAGATGATGAGGGATACCTTGCCGTTCTTCTAAAGACGGTACCGCCGACAAAACCGGCAAACCACGATAAATTTGCATTGAATCGGCGTTAATAACTTCACCGTTATATGCCTTTGCAATATCAATGGCCAGACCGGATTTTCCGGACGCCGTCGGCCCACCGATAACCACAACCGAATTTTCTTTTAACGACGGCAACTCAATCATGCGGACAATTTCCGACACTTGGCATTTTCAACCAATCTGGAACACAAGGTCGGATAATCTATTCCGACATATTTGGCTTGCTCCGGCACCAAAGACAAAGCTGTCATCCCCGGATTCGTATTAATCTCCAAAAAGACGACCCCAT
>CATGXW010000135.1 GCA_949542085.1 uncultured Alphaproteobacteria bacterium | reverse complement strand
CCAAACGAGGACTTTCCACCGCCCCTTAACCGTTGCCCGTCGCGCTGCGACCAAATGAGGACTTTCTACCGGCACTTAACCGTTGCCCCCACCCGCAGGGTGGTGCAACAAAGCAAAAGGTGTTCCGACAACAAATGTCAAAACACCTTTTTCATCCTATCCTGATTGTTGGCGATGATGTTATAAAACCATGCCGTTAAAATGCAGGCAGAATGTGCTGTGCACTCATAATGGCAAGTTACCATCATCGTGAACAATAAAAAGATAGCGTTGTTTATTGTATAATTCCATACAGGCTATACCAATTATCAGGAAAGAACACTATTTTGTGTATGCTGCTTCAATAATCCGGTTGCGGCGCAGTTCATCAATATCATAGTTGGCTTTAATGTTAAGCTGGGGAGCGATAGCCTCAATGATTTTTGCCGCTGTCGGCACGGTGTTCCAACCGGAAGTTACAAAACCCCACGTTTCTTTAATCGGCTTAGGTTCATCAAGCATCACCAGCAGGCTGTATTTGGGGTTGGAAATCGGAAAAGCCGAAACAAATGTTGTGCGCACTTTCTTGTCGACATATTTTCCTTGTGCCGAAAGCTTGTTGGCGGTTCCCGTTTTGCCGGCAACTTCATAGCCTGGGATATTGGCGCGTTTGCCGGAACCGTCCGTGACCACCAAACGCATCAGTTTGCGCATGGCTTTGGAGGTATTAAAGGAGATAACGCGGTGTCCGTCATTGTTTTTATTATTCTTTTTAACAAGAGTGGGGTTGTGATAAATGCCGCCGTTGATGACTGAGGCATAAGCCGTGATAACGTGCAACGGCGACACCGCCATGCCATAGCCGTAGGCAACGGTGGCAATGGTGCCTTCGCCCCATTTTTTCGGTGCCAGCGGTTTTCCTCTTTCGGCAACCTCAATAGGTAATTCCTCAAAAAAGCCGATTTTTTCCAAAAAATGGCGCTGCTCGCTACCGCCGACTTTAAGCGCCATGCGGGCGGAACCGATATTGGAGGAATAAACCAAAATCTCAGGCACGGACAACCAGCGATTTTCGCCGCGGTAATCCTTAATGGTGTTATATTTTAACTTCAGAGGCTGAGTGGCGTCAAATTGATCTGAAACCTTAACTTTTCCGCTTTCCAAAGACATGGCGGTATTGAAGATTTTTAATACCGACCCCGGTTCATATACACCTTTGGTCGCCATATTGAACAAAGCCTGCTCATTTTTGACCTTATTGATGTTGGGATCAAAATCGGGGAGGGAAACCATGGCGATAACCTCGCTGGTGTTGATATCCATTAAAACTGCTGTTCCGCCGTTGGCTTGAAATTTGTCAATTGCCGCCAACAATTTTTCACGGATGGTGTCTTGCACGCCGACATCGATGGATAACGTCAGCGGAATATCTGATTGTGTCAGGCGTTCGTTGAGTTCTTTTTCAATGCCGGAAATTCCCTCGTTGTCAATATTAGTGACGCCGATAATGTGGGCAAACAGGTTTTTGTGCGGATAAACACGTTTTTCAACGGTTTCAAATTCCAATCCCGGAATGCCGAGAGCGTTAATGTTAAATTGCTGCGCCGGTGTCAGGTTGCGTTTGAGGTAAACAAAGTTTCCTCGACCGGAAAGTTTCTTGAAAACATCATTTCGGTTGAGCTCGGGCAGGGTCTTAACAAGCTGTTCGGCGGCAGATTGCGCGTTTATGATTTTTTTGGGGATGGCATAAAGATTGACAGTCGGCAAAGACGTTGCGATGATTGTGCCGTTACGATCCAAAATATCGGCGCGTCGAATGGGGTTTTGAGCATACAGGCGTGTTCGCTCGTTAACTTGGTCTTGTCGGAGGTGGAGGTTGGGAAGAATGCAGACATTAAACAAACGAACGGCAATAACCAGATAAACAGCCATAAAACAGATGACCGCAAACATCAATCTGTTTTTGCACATTGACAACGGATCCTTCTCGCAAGAAAACTTCTTGAAAGCCGCATTCTTGTCAATTTTTATTTCTTCGCCGGGAAGATAAAAGTCTTCCTTTCCGCGCCTGTCAAAATACTTAGCCATTCTATGCTTCTGCCTCAATACTCGGATTATCGGCTGGCGCTGGTAAGTCTTTTCAGTTCCTTATTATGCGCGGCATAACCCGATATATTTTTTCTGGCGGCAATCCTTCTCGATTCGCCTGTTTCATAGTTAAATGGTAACGCAGAATAGTTAATAATTTGTTCAGCCTTGACCGGATTTAGAAAAATATGTTTGGCGGCAAGCTGGCGCAAACGTGACGGCGTGTTCAAATGGCTCCATTCGGCTTTCAAAACATGAATTGTTTTGATGTCGGTTTGAATGTTTTGGTTAATGGAATGCAATTCGTTTTCCAACTCTTGCACCATATTTTTCATTGCCAATGAGCTAAATCCAATGACACAGGGGAGGGCAATCCACAGAGCCATAAGTGCAATTCTTGTACTATTCATCGTCGAACCCTTTCTAGACTTCGAGTTATCGTTTAACAGCATACCTCAGTTTTGCGGAACGCGAGCGGCTATTGAGATCAATCTCATTCTGAGAAGGCATAATCGCTTTTGAGCATTCACTGAACAGTGTGCTGTCGGTTGAGGTTAAATCAGGCAGGTAGCGTGAACGGTGAGCCGCTTTGCCTGCGTTTTCTTTGAAAAAAGTTTTAACGATGCGGTCTTCCAAAGAATGAAAGTCGACGACAACAAGGCGTCCGCCGCTTTTCAAGCGTTGAGCCGCACCGGCCAAACCGTTTTCCAGTTCGCCAAGTTCGTTATTGACCGCAATCCGTAAAGCCTGAAAGGTGCGGGTTGCCGGATCAATGCTGTTCGGTGTTTTGTGAATCACCGTGTAAATAATTTCTGCCAATGCTTTGGTGTTTGTGATTGGAGAAGCTTTGCGGGCTTCGACAATCTTGCGGGCAATAGCGCGAGATTTGCGTTCTTCGCCGTATTTGTAAATCAGATTGGCAAGGTCTTCTTCTTTCAGTGTGTTGACCAAATCAGCCGCGGTTGTGCCGCTTTGAGACATTCTCATGTCCAACGGAGCGTCTTTGCTGAAAGAAAAACCTCTTTCGGCTTGATCCAGTTGCATGGAGGACACGCCGATATCAAAAACGGCGCCATCCAATTCTTCACCGATTAAATCGGCAAAATCACCGAATTGTCCGGCTCTGAATTCAAAGCGATCACCGTAAAGGCTTTGCATTTCTTGTACCCGAGACAAAACGGAGGGATCGCGGTCAAGCGCGATAACTTTGCAGTTTGCTGTTTGCAGGATAGCTTCCGAATAACCGCCGTTGCCGAAAGTTGCGTCAACATAAACGCCGCCGTCAACCGGAGCCAGATTTTGCAAAACTTCTGGCAACATAACCGGAAAATGTTTTTGATAATTGGCGTTCATCAGTTGCCCTCCGGTTTAATCTTGAGAGAGGGACGGTTTTTCAAAACTTCGGCTCTGATGCGCGCTTCTTCTTTTTCCCAATTTTGCGGATTCCAAATCTGAAACTTGCGTCCTTTGCCGACAAAAACGGCGCCGGAGGTAATGCCTGCGTGCTTCAGAAGTTTTTCCGACAACATAATGCGTCCGGTCGAATCAAACGGATAACGCTTGGCATCGCCGAAAATAAGATTGGTCAAATCATCTTGTTCTTGGGAGAAAAAGTCGAGGGAATTTTCCATGTCGCTGGCCAGTTTGTCGAGCAAATCTTCCAAGC
>CATGXW010000134.1 GCA_949542085.1 uncultured Alphaproteobacteria bacterium | reverse complement strand
AATTTTTCATAAGTATCCAGCAGTTCTTTATCAACTTCATCAAGGCTCTTGGGGGCAACCTTTTGCTTGGGTGCCGAATAATAACACAAATCCTGATAGTCAACCTTATCATAAACCAGCTTTGCCCATGAGGGTTCCGTCATTGTTTGCCAGTATTCAAAAGCTTTGAGACGAAATTCCAACAGCCATTCCGGTTCGCCCTTTTTGGCAGAAATCAAACGGATAATATCTTCGTTCAGGCCTTTAGGTGCCGTATCGGCATCGATATCCGTCACAAAGCCATATTTATATTTATCACCGCTCTCGTCGGCAATTTCCGGTTTATTCTTCTGCATTATTGTCTTTTTATCCTTATAAAACTGTCCTAAAATTAGTGTTTTTTGATTAAAAATGCAACCTCTATTTAACGAATATTTAGCTTTTGTGACTTTATGCTTAAACAAACTTATTCGAAGAGGGAAATTTTATGTTTTGGGCCGTTATCATTTTATCCGCCATTGTTGTCGCTTTAATCGCCTGTGTTCTCGTGATGAATAACAAGATTAAGCAAATCCGCCGCAACCTCAAAGAATTAATCAAAGAAAACGACGGGCAACAAACCTCCGCCCAAAAAACATCCGGCGACATTTATTTTAAAATCAATAAAAACTTCGAAATCACTTTCATAAACGAATCGGGGGCGGACTGCTTGGGACACAGCGCCGCAACTCTCATCGGACAAACCGTTTTCGGAACATTAATTGAGGATAAAAAAGCTTATCGGGACATGCTAACCAGCGCCCTTAGCAAGGTTTGCCGCAATCATTCAACCATCAACACCCAAATTGTCTTAATCAAAGGCAACGGGCAAAAACAATTGATGATGTGCCGTGAACGCCCATTGCTCAATGAAATTTTGGAATGTGACGGCATCAGCTTTTTGTGCACAGACATTTCCGAAGCCAAAGCCCTCAAAGAAAAGCTTTCAGATTTTGAAAACCGAGACATTTTCACCAACGGCCTCAATGAGCAGGCTCTGATGGAACGGTTTGAGCATGATTTCAAACTGGCTCAACGCTATAATAAGGAGTTTTCCTGCGCGGTTGTCGAACTTCGAGACCTTTACGATTTTATCAGCAGAGGGATTGACTTTGAAACCGCGGACAGACTTTTGAAAGTCGCCAGTGACGTTTGTTTTGCAAACCTGACCCCCAACGCCAATATTGGACGCGTCGACAAGACTAAAATTGTTATGCTCCTGAATAATGTCGACAGAGAAAAAGCACAAGCTATCGTTCAAAAAATATGGATTGAAATTATCCCGCAAATACAAAAACTCGGTGTGGATGAATATAACGCGGAGATGATTGTCATAACATTCAGCAACCGCAAGAATTATAACGATACGTTTGACGGCATGTGGGCCAGACTGCGCCGCCACATCAAAACCGCCCTCAAAGCCAAAGAATACGGCATTATCGCATCTGACATTTCCGTTCAGGCAAAAAGGAATACGACAGTAACAAAAAATTAATCTGTCAGTGATAGGTTAAAATCAACTATAGTTTTAACCTTAGGGCTGATATTATGTTTTGTCGCAAGCTGATTTTGTGGATTTTTCCGCTATTGCTGTTAACCGGAGGATGCGCCGGTGACAGAATTCAGCTTTTTAATTATGATATCGGCACATTTTTCGGATCAAAACCCACGCATGTTGTTGTCCGCAAAGGCGACACGCTTTACAGCATTGCCAGACGCTATGACGTTCCCATTCGTGAAATGATTGAAACCAACAACCTGCGTCCGCCCTACACGCTGACTATCGGCCAAAGGCTGTTGCTACCATCCGCCAAATATCACATCGTACAAAAAGGCGATACCGTTTACAACATTTCCAAGCGTTATAACATTGACATGAGCTCTCTCAGCAAAGCCAACAACATCAGCGCGCCATACGCTCTTCGTATCGGACAACGTTTAACTCTCCCCGGTTCCATTGTCACCAAACCGGTCGCCACCAACTATGTTTCCAACTCGACCCCAAAAAAGACAACAAGCTCGTGGAAACCTTGGGCTAAAAAAACAACAACGACAAAAACCGCCCAATCCCGTTCTTACACGCCACCGGCAAAAAAGAGAACATCAAAGTTTGCATGGCCGGTCAGAGGAACGGTTATCTCCAAATTCGGAACCATCGGCAAAGGCCGCACCAACGACGGCATCAACATCAAGGCGCCTCTCGGAACAGCGGTTAAGGCCGCCGACGCCGGTACGGTCGCCTATGCCGGCAATGAGCTGAAAGGTTTTGGAAATCTTATCCTTATTAAGCATCCGGATGGCTGGGTCACCGCCTACGCCCACAATGACAGATTGACGGTTAAAAAAGGCCAAAAGGTCAAAAAAGGTGAAAAAATTGCGACAGTCGGCAGCACTGGTGGTGTTAACACCCCGCAATTGCACTTTGAAATCCGCTCCGGTAAAAAGGCCGTCAATCCGCAACAGTATTTGAGTCATTAAGGATTGCTTATTCGCCGTCATGAAAAAAATCAGCCGATGCCAATCTGGAATTCTTCTCCTCGATAGAGAAGCTTGTACGTGCAAGCATCGGACAGAAGCCTGATATCAACTCTCACACAGTCTTTGCTGAAGTTTTCTCCCCAAACATTCTGAAAATCAAAAAAATCTTGTGAAATACTTTAAATTACCCTATATAAGCATAAGAACTTGCTTTATAGTACGAACAGTTAATATATAAAGGAGAAAAATATGTTTATTAATCCTGCTTTTGCTCAGGACGCCGGAGCGGCGCTTCAACAAGGAAGCCTTTCCGGAACGTTAATTCAGCTCGGCTTGATTTTTGTTATTTTTTATTTGTTGCTCATCCGTCCGCAACAAAAAAAGATTAAGCAACATGAGGCCATGGTGTTCGCTTTGAAAAAAGGCGATAAGGTTGTTACCGGAGGCGGTATTTACGCCACCGTTGTTGACGCTTCCGATCCGGTTGACCTCCGTGTGGAAATTTCCGATGGTGTTGTTGTTACTGTCAACCGCGGTACAATTCGTGACGTTGTCGCAGACACCAATCCTGTCGAAGCAAAACAGAAAAAAACAACCAAATCTTCTAAAAAAACTAAAAAATAAAGGCTTTAATGATGTATAAACTATCAAGATCAAGAGTACTGATTATTCTTGCCATTTGCCTTATCGGCGTGTTTTTCGCCATTCCCAATGTGGTAAGCAATAAAGAAGCCCTGCCCAAATGGTGGCAGCCGGTTAACCTCGGACTAGACCTGCAAGGCGGTTCCAACCTGTTGTTGGAAGTTAAGGTTGACGACGTTATCAAAGAAAGAATGTCTTCAATTGAAGATGCCGCGCGTCAGATTTTGCGTGAAAACAGAATCCGTTATCAAAATCTGCAAGCAGGCGCAACTTCTGTCAAAGTTAAAATTGAAAACGCCAATGCTCGCAGCAAGGCCGCCAATTTATTCAAAAAGATTGACTCCGGTTTGGATGTGACGGAAGAAGATGATGGCACATTGGACATTACCTACAGCGAAGTTGAAATGAACAAACTCAAAATGCGCGTGGTTGAACAATCAATCGAGATTGTTCGTCGCCGTATTGACGAGCTGGGCACCAAAGAACCTGTTATTCAAAGCCAAGGAACAGACCGCATTGTCGTTCAGCTCCCCGGCTTGCAAAATCCGGAATATGTTAAAACATTGCTGGGCAAAACGGCGAAAATGTCTTTCCATTTGGTTGACAGCCGCTC
>CATGXW010000133.1 GCA_949542085.1 uncultured Alphaproteobacteria bacterium | reverse complement strand
TGATGCTGCTGCGATGATTGCGCGCGGTGATGCTGATTTGATGGTTGCCGGTGGTGCCGAATCTGCCGTCAATGTTTTGGGATTGTCCGGTTTTGCAAGAATGAAAGCTGTTACGTCAGACTTTAATGATGCTCCTGAAAAGGCTTCTCGTCCTTGGGATAAAAACCGTAGCGGTTTTGTTATGGGTGAAGGTAGCGGCGCATTGGTTTTGGAAGAATTGGAACATGCTAAAGCCCGTGGTGCAAAAATTTATGCCGAAGTTGTTGGTTATGGTATGAGCGGTGACGCGTATCATATTACAGCTCCTTCCGGAGACGGGGCGTATCGCGCTATGAAAATGGCTGCGGATCATGCAAAGGAACATGGTGTTGAACTGAGTGATATCGGTTATATCAATGCGCATGGTACATCTACGCCGGCCGGTGACGTGGGAGAAGCTATGGCTGTTAAACGTCTGTTTGGTGATGAGGGTATTAAAAATGTTTCAATGTCTTCTACCAAGTCGGCAATTGGTCACTTGTTGGGTGCGGCCGGTGCTGTTGAAGCAGTCTTTTCAATTCTGGCTATTCAGGATCAGGTATGTCCTCCGACATTGAATTTGGATGATCCGGCAGATGAGTTGGGCGATTTTGATTTGGTTCCGCTGAAAGCTAAAAAGCGTGAAATCAAGGCCGCTATGTCAAACTCATTTGGTTTTGGCGGTACAAACTCATCCGTTATTTTCAAGAAATTTGAAAAATAATAATTGTTGTTTTGATGGATAAAGCCTGCTTTTGAGCAGGCTTTATTTTTGTCCGTGCGTGAGGCTTTTGTTCGTTTATGTCGTCAAGTTTGTTAAAGTGGAGTGGTGAGATTGGTTCTATTTTAAGTAAAGGAGTAAACGATAGTCTGATTGATTTGCTATAAAAATGCTTCCTCTTGTAAAGGGTGTTTTTTTTGTATCGTTTTTTTAGGGGATTAATTTGTCAGTAAACAGCAGAAGCGATTGACTTCATTTTCGGCGGTGGCTATTTTGGAGTAAAATGTATTTTTATAGAGGACGCCGATGAAGAAATTTTTGTTGTTGTTGATTTTTGTTGCCGGAGTGTTTTCTTATCAGCTTTATCGTTGGGCTGTGGAACCGGGGAATTTGAATGAAACACTCAATGTTGTTGTTTCCCGAGGGGCAGGTGTTTCGTCTGTTGCTCGTCAACTTCAAGAGAAAGGCGTTATTGATAAACCGTGGCTTTTTGTTTTGGCTGCGCGTCTCCAAAGTTTGGATAAAAAATTAAAAGCCGGAGAATATCAGTTTGGTGCCGGTGTTTCTCTGCAAAATGTTTTATTGAAAATCGCTAATGGTGAAATTTTTTATCATAAGTTGACATTGCCTGAAGGTTTAACGACATTTGAGATGTTGGAAATTGTTAAAAATGAACCGGCATTGTCAGGGAGCCTTTCCGAGACGGCCAAAGAAGGTGAAATGTTGCCCGAAACATATAGCTTTTTGTTGGGGGACACAAAGGATAGCATTGTGTTGCGAGCTAAGGAAGCGATGATGAAGGTCAAGGATGAGGTGTGGTCTCAACGTGCTGCCGGATTGCCGATAGAAACGGCTGAGGAAATGATGGTTTTGGCGTCAATTATTGAGAAAGAGACATCAATTGTTGATGAACGCGGATTGGTTGCTTCTGTTTTTATTAATCGTCTCAAAAAAGGAATGCGCCTGCAAACAGATCCGACGGTTATTTATTCGTTGACTTTGGGGCAAAAGGTGATGGACCGTCCTCTTACGCGGAATGATTTGTCTGTTGACAGTCCGTACAATACTTATCGGTATTATGGTTTGCCGCCCTCTCCGATTTGCAACCCCGGAAAGGGAGCTATTGAAGCTGCCGCGAATCCTGAGCTGAGCGATTATTTGTATTTTGTGGCGAATGGAAAAGGCGGACATAATTTTGCCGTAACATTGCAAGAACATAATCATAATGTGCAGAGTTATCGGCAAAAAAGATAACCTTGACAAAATAAGGTAATGTTATTAGTTTGTTAGAAGAAAATTAATTATTCATTACCTTATTTTTTTTATTATCTTATGAAAATGGAATTTTTTTTCCTGCCATTGCAGGTTGTTTTGGTGGTGGCACTGTTCTTTGCCTTGCGGGCGATGATACGGAGTGAAGCATCTAAACTTCAGAAACAAAAAGATGGCGGAGACGTGATAAGTGAACATCTGGCTAATCAAGCTCTGGGGTCATTTATATGTATCTCTGTTTTGTCTTCTTTTCTGCTTTGTTCGCTTCTGACATGGTGGCAAATCGTGTTGTCCGTGGTGGTTGCCGTTATGGTTATAACCGTGAAACTCAGATGTTTTAAAAAGAAATAATAATCCTAAAAAATGTCGTTATGGTTCAACAAATTATCCTTGCAGTGTATGTTCTGCTTGTTGTGAGCGGTACTGTTCTGATGATTGTTTCCGAGTGCAAAGACTCTTGGGTCGATTTGCCGGTAGAAAAGATGGGAATGATGCTGTTTATTGAGCTTGTTCTTTGTATCGGAGCTTTTTTACTTGGCTTGACTTATGTTTTGCTCAGTAAGGAATATTGGTGGTTGGTTTTGATGGCACTGCCGATCGTCGCCGGACAGGTAACCGCGCAAGTGAAGAGATAAACGGAATGTTTCACTAAAAAAAACAGTATGAGAAAATTTTTGTATTATTTAGCTTTTGCAGCGGAGTCACTACGCTTTGTTTCTCCGTTGCGGATATCGCCTGTTGGATATAGGCTGAAAAAACGCTTTTGTCAGAGGTATGCTCCTATCCGAGCTCAAAAAAAGGCAAAGAAAGTTCAGCCTAAGCGAATGCAACACAAATGAAAGAGGCTTTATGAGCTTTCTGTCAGGAACTAAAAAGGTGCTTAAACAGCACCTTTTTTTATGCTTGTCCAACGGTTGTCATCAACATCGGATACAAGGCTTCTTTAGGATTCATTCCCTTGGTCAAAACGACTTTAAAAATGGGGTACATTCTTTCACATTCTTTGATTGCGATGTCGATGATTTGTGAAATTTTATTTTCGAAAATTTCTTCACCGTTATTGAGGAATACGGAGTGTTTAAATACGGGAATGTTTTGTTCGGTCCAATAGGAAAAATGCCCAACCCACAGTTCTTCATTGGCCAAGGCCAGCAGCTCAAAAATTTTGCTGCGGTCTTCGATTTTGGTTTCCATGTCCATCAGGCAGGAAATGTGCATGCAACGCATGTTGCTTTCCCATGCGAAAAATAAAAGCATGTTATTCCATTTGCCTTGAACTTCGACCACAACTTCATTGATATTGCGGCGTTCCAATTCAAACGATTGGTTGGCAAAAATATTTTCAACCACGTCAATGGGGTTATAAGAGGGGGCATAATTCTCTGCCGGTAACATTCTAAATTCTCCAGAACAAAACGACTACGTCACGCGTTATGAAAACAGCTTGCAATGCCGAGTCGTGAAACACAAGTCCCGAGTCGCACTTTTCCACTTAATTCACAGCTGTTGATAACTTTTTTGTTTGTTTTTGACGTAAAAACAATGCGTTGTTTGTTTTTCTTTTTTTGCGTTTTTTTTAGGTGTGGATATTTTGTTGGCACTTAATATAATGTTAAATATTTTTTTAGAGAGGAGTTTTTTATGACCGGTTTGCCTTTTCCTGATGTTTCACCCGTTATGTTTTCAATAGGTCCTTTGGTTGTTCGTTGGTATTCCATGGCTTATTTATTCGGAATAGTC